>CAZJYO010000005.1:0-27488 GCA_964550275.1 uncultured Chitinophagales bacterium | reverse complement strand
CACAAGGTGTTTTCAACATTGCATACTGCGTCGGCGGTGGAAACCATCGACCGCGTCATCGGCGAAGTCCCGCCTATTGAACAGGAACGCGTGCGTCTCAGACTTGCCGATACATTGAGTTGTGTGATGTCCCAGAAACTTGTCCCCAGTCTTGAAGGCAAGCTGTGCCTGGCAAAGGAAGTCATGCTGATGACTCCATCGGTGCGCGCTGCTATCAAGAACAACAACACAGGTGAAATCTATCAGATGATGGCGGAGTCCGGCGATCTGGGAATGATCACGCTCGAACAAGATCTCAAACGATTGTATATGCAGAAAAGGATATCACTGGAAAACGCGGTCGTTGCCTCAAACAACAAACGACGCTTCCAACAGATCATGAACATGGCAGGTGTGGGAGATTGAGCGGAACGAGTATGAAAAGAAAGAGAACGACAACGACAACAATCACAATACGAGAGCTCCCCCTATGGCTTCGATAAGAGGACGCAGCAAGACGATGCTGGGCTTGTTTGTTGATGGCCTGGACATCAAGCTCGCTCACCTGAGCATAAAGGGCAAGCGGGTGACAGTGCATGATTTGAGATCAGGCACTCTGGTAACAAAAATTGAAGAGCGAAAGTCGGTTGAGGCCTCTTCGGCGGTGTTTGCCGACGTGGCCGATGGCTTCAGCCTGCCGACATCACCGGGAATGGAGCCCGCGCTCGATGGACAATCGGAAGACAATAACGCTGTCTTGCTCGGTCTTCTTTCGCAATTCCCTACGAACAAGTATTCGCTGACATACAGCATTGCTGAGCCGGCGATTTACTATCACGTGTTCGACAGTAATTTCGGGCTGAAAGGGAAGAAGCTTAAGGAGCGCATTCTCAGTGAACTGAGAAATGTGAGGGCATTCCAGCCGGCTCCCGACGCAGTTGATTCGATTTCGACCGATGACGGCAACCTGTTGTGCGTTGTCCGCGAAGACGGTCTGAGTTTGATCAACTCCCTCGAAAACATCAAGGGGTTCCTCGGCAACAGGTTGCCACACATTCCGGCAATCGACAGCGCTGATATTTCCCTGATGAACCTGGTGCGTTTAAACTATGACCTCCAGGACCAGGAAGTGTCGGTGATCGTGTATGTCGGCGTGGAATTTACGCGGCTCATTTTCATGCGCGGCAACGAGTTTTACCAGTTCGCACCGATTCTCGGTGAAGGGTATGATTCGCCGAACCTGCAGAACACGGTCTATAGTCGCTTGTTGCTGGAACAGGATAACCTGGCGATCCCGAGAATCAGCAAGATTATTCTTGCCGGTGAATCACGGAGAATAGGGTTCAAGGATTTCCTTGCGCAGCAACTGCCTGATCAGGAAATTGACTACCTGCTTTCACCTCAGCTCGACACCAGTGAGCTTACGGCGGAGCAGCAGGAATCGATCTCCGAATTCGCCATTCCAATTGGCGCGGCATGGAAAGCGCTGGAGCCATCGAATGACCAGATGTACCAGGTGAATCTTCTTCCGCACTCCATTCGGGAAGGCCAGCGCGTTTTCAAGCTTTCATGGCACGGGTATCTCCTCATGGCGCTGCTGTTTTTCTCGACGCTCTTCTTCACGCTGTCTGTGGGCGAGAAGCAGCAGGAAATCGCAGAGCAACGCGAGGCGCTCAAGCTGAAGGAAAACCAGCTCGCGGAGAATCAGACGATGATGACGTCCATTCAAGGATTGCAGGAACAGCTTGCAAGATTTGAATCGTCACTCGCGCTGTATGATTCACTTGTGCCGGGCACAGAACGGTGGAGCAGGGTCTTGACGCAAATGAGCCACGGCGTCGAAGACCTCAACTCGCTCTGGCTGACAGATTTCAGTTCAAACGACGTTGGTCAAATGACGTTGAACGGGTTCGCAGTCTACAGGACGCGGATTCCGCGCATCTCGGCGTTGTTCGAAAATGCGGTTTTGAAAGAAGTCAACGTACAGCAAATCCGCGAAGAAACGGTGTACTTCTACAAGATCGAAGTACCGCCTCAGCCGGACAAACCGGCAGGCAAAGAATGAATGTGTGAACCGACAGAAGGAGACGAAACGTGTCATATTCAGTACGCAACAGTCTTGTGCTCGGTGTTCTGCTGATCCTCATCGTAGGTGTCGGCACATACATTCGGGCGTTCAATTTGCCTCAACAACAGGAGGCGATCGAAGCGAAGATCAAAGAGATTGACGGGGAACTGCAGAACACTCCGAACCTTGTAAATCAATTCAATGATCTGAGCGCCATGCTCGCGGAAACCCAGAAGCGGTGGGAAACACGGAACAAGGATATTCCACCGGCGGATATCAGCGGCGAAACATACAATCACTTCAGCCACCTGATTGACCTCAGCGGCGATGTGAAGCTCGATATGGTCTATACGAGCTCTCAACCGCGCGGCAACTTTGGGTACAATGTGTACAACCTCAAGGGGGAAGCGCCGTTTGAGAGTTTCTACAAATTCATCTGGTACCTCGAGAACGGAAGAAAGCTGTTCAAGATTCCTTCACTGAACGTCAAGGGTATTGAGGTTGTGGGCAAGGAAGACCAGGAAAGAAAAATTCTGGTCACCTTCGAGGCCAACGTGCATGCCTTTTACACGTCGGTTTCGGAACTCTCCACGTCTGTTGGTGAACGCTCTATTACGCCCACCTACTTGACGCAGGACCCGTTTGAACCGGTCATTTCCGCGGGCATCTCGCCGAATACACGCGACCTTGTGGAAATTGAACGTTCGGACCTTAAGGCGGCAATCCCGGGCAAGGCATTCGTGCTTGATCAGAGCAATGCGATACGCACCCTTGAGGAAGGCGATGAGGTCTATCTTGGGTACGTGACGAAGATCGTTCCGGAAGAAGGGCGTCTTGAAGCAACCCTGAACAAGGGCGGTATTATTGAAAAAGTTGAATTGAAAATCCGGTTTGGGCCGGTTCAAAGTCCTGTTCAAAATGCACAAAAATAGCTGAGGCCAATCATGAAAACTCATCTGACAACTGTTTTGCTGTTGCTGTTCGTGTGCAATCTTGCTGTGGTTGCACAAACAAGCCCGGTGGAAAAGAAGGCGGTGCGGGAATACACCTCCCCGGGAGAACTTGTTTCCATCTCGCCGTCAACACCGATGGACAAGGCGTTTATTGCCATCAGCGAGATCAGTAACAGGTTCATCGGCAAGATTCTTATCGATCCGGAACGCCGCAATCTCCCGATCAATATCGATATCAATGCGATGCACTGGAGGGATGCTCTGGAGGCAATCTGCCGCCAGAACGGAATCTGGTACACTGAATACGACACGTATATTCAAATCTCTGCCAATCCGGTAATTGGAGGATCCGGTCCGGGGGCCGGCGGGGAGATGAAGCGTGAAGCCGCGAACTTCCGCAGTCGCGAGATCAAAATCTCCGCGGTCTTCTTTGAAGTCAACCTGAATAAACTGGATGAAGTTGGTATCAACTGGACATTCATGAAGAGCACAGGCAACTATGATATCGACGCGAGTTTCAACGGTGCAGACCGTGTTTCAAGTCAGATTTTTGAAGCGGGCGTGACGCCGAAGGTAAGCTTTGCCAATATGACGTTTGTTGCGAGGTTGTTCTCCAACTATGACCTTGGTGAAGTCCTTTCCGGTCCGCAGCTGATCATCCGTTCCGGTGAAGAAGGCCGCATCCAGGTTGGTGAAGACTTTTCGATCAAGGAGCGGGATTTTGCAGGAAACCTGATCGACAAGTTCTACAGTGCCGGTACCATTATCACGGTCACCCCGGAAGTCATCAACGAACAAGGAGTGAACTTCATCCATTTGGTGATTGACGTCGAACGGAGTTCCGTGCTTCCGACGGCGGCCAGCACGATCATCAAAAAGACGCGGGCCAACACGAACCTCCTGCTTCTTGACGGGGAAGAATCCATCATCGGCGGGTTATACAATGTGGAAACAAGCACTGTCAGGACCGGTGTTCCGTTCCTGAAGGATTTACCGTGGTATGTCTTCGGGCTGCGTTATTTGTTCGGCTACGATCGCGAGGAAGCAAAGAAGAAGGAGCTTATCATTCTCTTGAAAGCCGAATTGTTGCCGACGCTTCAGGAGCGCTTGACGATGAAACGCGAAGGAAGACTCTTCGAACAGTGGCGTCAAGAACAGCAGTTGAACGAAATTCGTGTTAGACCACAGATAGAACAACCATAGTTCGTATCACGTGAGCACATTGGAGAACAAGTCATGACAAGAAAATCTATTGCAACCTCAGTGGTTCTTCTCCTTGCGGTCGTTCTGTGGTCATGTACGGACGATCAGGGGCCGACACAGGGCGAAGGACAGATCAGCGGCGTTGTTACTGATGTTTCGACGGGCAACGCGCTGGCAGATGTTACCATCCAGGCGATCTCGTTATCACGAGGCAACCAGAACGCGGTCACGGATGCCGGAGGTAACTACAGTTTTATTTTTGAATTGGACAGCACTCTTGATGTGAATGTGTCGCTGACGAAGTCGGGCTACCGTGACACAACCATCAGTATTGTACTTCAGGCAGGTGCAGTATTTCCGTTGAGCGTCCAGATGACGCCGCGCTCGGTCATCGTTGGCGGTGGTGGCGGTGGGACCGGGCTTGCGCAAACGATCGCATTTCTCGGTTCAAACCCCACCGAAGTGTCGGTGTATGGTGTCGGCGGGCTGGAGACGTCGATCCTCGGGTTTGAAGTCCGTGATTCTTTAGGACTTCCCATTGACGCCCAGCATGCTGTGAACCTGACGTTCAGTTCTGTTTCCGGACCGAATGGCGGCGAATACATTTCGCCTCCTGCGGTAACAACAAATTCCGGCGGCCAGGCATTCACGACGTTTAACAGCGGTATCCGGTCCGGCGTTGTGCAGCTTGTGGCGACAGCGATTGTCGGAAGCAGAACAATTTCATCAAGTCCGGTTCGCGTCATCATCAATGCCGGGTTCCCTGATCAGGCGCATTTTACCGTCGCCGCAACACGGTTTAACTTCCCAGCCTTGGGAATCATGGGAAGACGCAATCCGGTCAGTGTGCTCGTCGGCGATGTGTACAGCAACCCGGTGGTTCAGAACACTGCTGTGTACATGAGAAGCAGTGCCGGTGTCATCCAGGCAAGCATTTTCACCAATGCAGATGGTGAAGGGGCGGTGGACCTCATCAGCGGTAACCCTGCTCCGTTCGGGATCTATGCCGCGCCAGGGTATGGCAACGGCTATCATTGGGCGGTTGCGCGTACCATCGGGCAGGGTGGAATTCCCGTGCAGGACAGCATTCTCCTTCTCTGGAGCGGGGCTTCACAAATTTCAAACCTGTCTCCTGGGACCTTTACAATCCCCAATGGCGGATTTCAAGATTTCACGTTCACCGTATCGGACTATCTTGGTCATCCACTGTCCGCGGGAACCAACATTCGCGTTGTGGCAACCGTGCCCCCTCCGCCTAATCCGAATTGGCCGGTCAACCAGGTTCATCTCGGATTCGGAGTCGAAGGCCTTGTGACTTTGGAAGACATCATCTTCCCGGGTCCAGGCGCTACGGACTTTACATTCCGTCTAAGTGACGGATCAATTCAACTTGATTCTGTTGTCACCGCAGTGACGCTCACGGTTTCGGTTGAAAGTGGCGGCCAGAATGGCAACGCATACACCACCATCAATGGAACTGTAGAATAGCGAACGCTTCAGTTTTCACCACTCGGAATGCCCCCCGCGAGTTTGTTCGCGGGGGGTTTTATTTAGGCATGAATTGATTTTGCGTTTCCTTTGCAGTAGGTTGACGGATACAGTATTTCAGGTTTTAGAACAGCCTCATGTGTCCCGTACGTAAACCCGCCAAAACCCGGCCCGCAATACACAATGGTCGCGACAATCGGATCATTATTCGCGGTGCGCGCGTACACAATCTTAAAAACCTCAATCTCGATCTTCCCCGCAACAAGCTGATTGTCATGACCGGGGTGAGCGGTTCGGGCAAATCGAGCCTTGCGTTCGATACCATTTACGCGGAAGGCCAACGCCGATACGTCGAGAGCCTCTCATCCTACGCTCGCCAGTTTCTGGAAAGAATGGACAAACCGGATGTGGATCTGATCCAGGGAATTAGTCCTGCGATGGCCATTGAACAGAAAACCAATGTCCGTAATCCACGATCCACAGTTGGAACATCCACCGAGGTCTATGATTATCTCCGGCTTCTTTTTGCGAGGTTGGGAAAAACTCATTGCTCGCAATGCGGTTCGCTTGTAACCCGGGATTCAGTTCAAACGGTGCATGAAGTTCTTTTGGCAGAAGCGGCAGGTGAAAGCGGACTCAAGGCGTTCATCATGTTTCCTCTTGTTCCTCATCCCAAGGAATCACTTTCCCAAGCCCTTGAAAGTCTCAAGAAAGAGGGATTTTTCCGCGTGGTTATCCGCGGAGAAATCTATGATATCAATGAACAGCAGATTCCTCCGAAAGCCGGAGTTACCGACGTCCATGTTCTTGTGGATAGAGTCATTGTGAAACGCGGTGATGAAAATGTCCGGTTGACGGATTCCATCGAAACAGCTTTTGCCTCCGGAGGCGGAAAAGCTTCTGTGTATCTACCCGATGGAAGGAAAACCATTGACTTCAATCAGAGGTTTGTTTGTTCGAAATGTGATATTCCCTACGAGGAACCTGACCCGCGTCTGTTTTCCTTTAACAACCCGTTCGGCGCCTGTCCGGAATGCCAGGGTTTTGGCCGCGCAGTCGGCATCGACATGAACCTTGTTATCCCTGACCGGGCGCGTTCGATTCGCAACGGGGCAATTGCTCCCTGGTCAACACCGAAGTTCAGGCAATGGAATGTACATATGGTCAAGCATGGGCCTGCGGCAGGTGTGCGCGTTGATGTTCCATACCGGGATCTCACCGATAATGAAAAACGCATTGTGTTGAGCGGTGGAGAGGGGTTTGAAGGAATTCTTGCATTCTTCAAGATGGTGGAAAAGAAAGGATACAAGATTTTTTACCGCGTTCTTCTCAGCAGGTATCGCGGGTATACTGTGTGTCAGTCGTGCAATGGTTCGCGTTTGCGGCGCGAAGCGCTGAATGTCAGAGTTGGAGGGAAGACCGTGGCCGATGTCGTGAACATGACCATTGCTGATGCGGGCGCCTTTATCAAGTCGTTGAAACTTGATACCACAGAAGCCCAAATCGGAAAGAGAATATTGCAGGAACTGCGTAAGCGCCTTCAATATCTCAATGACGTCGGTATCGGATACCTTGCATTGGATCGGCTTTCAAACACGCTTTCGGGCGGTGAGTCCCAGCGCATCAACCTCGCAACGTCGCTGGGTTCTTCCCTTGTTGGAGCGCTGTACGTGCTTGATGAGCCAAGTATCGGATTGCATCCGCGTGACAATGAACAGCTCATCCATATTTTGAAATCGCTGCGTAATGCGGGCAATACCGTTCTTGTGGTTGAACATGACGCCGACATGATGATGGAAAGTGATCTTCTCGTCGATCTCGGTCCATATGCAGGCGAGAACGGGGGGACGGTCGTGTACGTTGGATCTCCGGCTGATGCGCGGAAAAGCGAGGAATCCCTCACGGGAAAATATCTGTCGGGGCGTTTGAAGATTCCGGTTCCGTCATCACGACGATCAGCAAATGGCAGAAACATTGTTGTGGAGCAGGCCAGCCATCACAATCTTAAGGATGTTACCGTTGACATTCCTCTAAACATGTTTGTGTGTATTACGGGTGTCAGCGGAAGCGGCAAGAGCACCCTCGTTCATGATGTCTTGTTCGCCGGTCTCAGGGCAATGAAAGGCGATCCCGGAACGACGCCCGGTGCGCATGCCGCGATTCGCGGCCACGAGTACATCAGCGCGGTTGAGCTTGTTGACCAATCCCCCATCGGAAGATCTCCGCGCTCCAATCCCATTACGTACATTCAGGTGTTTGACGCAATTCGCAACGTCTTCGCAAGCACTCAGGCGGCAAAAGTACACGGGTACAAGCCGGGGCACTTTTCATTCAATGTTCCGGGCGGACGTTGTGAATCCTGCGAGGGCGACGGTGTTGTAAAGGTGGAGATGCAGTTCCTTGCAGACTTGTACCTGCGGTGCGATGCCTGTAAAGGCAGACGCTACCGCGAAGAGGTTTTACAGGTGCGCTACCGCGGAAAAAACATTGATGATATTCTTTCCATGACGGTGTCAGATGCGATGAGATTTTTCGGCGCGGACGCCGCGGGAAGAAAAATCACCCAGCGGTTGAAGGTGCTGGAAGATGTCGGTCTCGGTTACATCCGACTTGGCCAGCCCGCAACATCGCTGTCCGGCGGAGAAGCACAGCGCGTGAAACTTGCCGCGCACCTTGCGGAAGCAGGACGCGACAAGCACACGCTTTTCATTTTTGACGAACCGACCACCGGTTTGCACTTTGACGACATCGCAAAACTCCTCTCATGCTTCAATGCACTGGTCGAAGCGGGGAATTCGGTGTTGATCATCGAACACAATATGGATGTTATCAAATGTGCGGACCACGTCATCGATATGGGGCCGGAAGCAGGAAATCATGGAGGCGAAATTGTTGCGCATGGAACTCCGGAACACGTTGCAACGCATCCGACGTCATATACCGGGAGGTTTTTGAGGCAGGTTCTCCCAAAGAGCTCCTAGTGATACCCATCACTGCTTCAGGGGAGTGTGTTTGTTAGATTGGAATTGCAGTACAATGATGAAGGGCGCTGGTTGCACAATGGATTTAGGGGAGGTCTTGCGTGCGTGCCGGTGCCTTTCCTTTTTTAGTAGAGTGTTCCGACGTTCAAAGTAATAAAAAACCCGCCGAAATCCGTCTTGGTTCCGATAACCTGACCGGTGTCTTCATCATACAGTGAAGGTATTCCTTCTCCGAACACGTATGTAAAGTAATAGCGAAAGTTCACACCGAAAAGACTCGACTTGTCTGACCCGAAATTTGCTCCCACTCCGATATACGTGGATACGGTCCAGTGCGGCTGTCCCCGCCCAAGACTCTTGAAAAATTCAATCTGTTCGTAAGTCAACCCTGTTGCTGTTTGAACAACATCGGTAAAGGGTGCGGCGAAAATCATGCTCGGGCCGACGCCGGCGTTAAGATACGGCCTGAACGTATCCATGATATCATCACGAAACATCCGGTACTGGGCACTGAAAATCAGCGGGATGACAAAAAAGCGGTTGAGCTTTCCCGGAACGAACTGTGTTTGCGTGTAAGGATCGTAGCTGTCAATTTCCCGCTCATCCTTCGATTCGGAAACTGAGAGTGAAACAACTCCCGACCATTCAGGGGTGAACTCTCTTCGGTAAAAAGTCCCGAGTCCGAAACCATCATTGGAAATCAGCACATCAAAGCCCCACGCGTTTCGATAGGTGGAGTCGTGCGGTTGCGCAGTTTGTTGCTTGAAATCAGACTGTGCGAAGACTGGTTGACACAGGAGAAGCAGAAGCGTCGGTACGGAGAGGCGGGTTGCCATGCGCACAAACATCATCACACCCTTCAATAATCATTGTGGTTGCTGCCAAGAATAAGATAGCGTCTCTCTTGCCGAAAAGCAATCACAGGACGCGAAACACCCCGCACTTCAGATAGCGGGTCTCCGGCATTGAGGGAAGCACAGGGTGGTCGGGAGAAGCGCCGCGCCATTCAAGCAACTGCAGGGTTCTCCCCGCCTTGAGCGCTGATGTTGCGGCGATCTCAAGAAACACTTCCGGGAGAATGTGATGAGAGCAGGAGGCCGTCACCAGAATTCCCCCCCGATCAAGAATTTTCATCGCACGCATGTTCAATTCCCGGTAACCCTTTTTTGCTGTGTGCACATTCTTGCGGCTCTTGGTGAAAGATGGAGGGTCCAGAATGATCAAATCGAATTTGGTGTTTGCCTGTTCCAGTTCAACGAGCTTTGTAAAGACATCAGCTTGCTCGAATTGCGCATCGAGACCATTGATTCGTGCATTTGATTGCGCCTGCTGTACAACCGTTCCGGAAATGTCAATTCCTGAAACGGACGCCGCGCCGCCCTTTGCGGTGTTCAACGCAAATCCTCCCGCGTTGCAAAAGCAATCCAGGACTCTTGCGTTCATTGCAAACTGCCGCACAAGAAATCGATTCATGCGTTGGTCAAGAAACATGCCGGTCTTTTGACCGTCGCGAAGATGAATGGTGTAACGAAGTCCGTGTTCCTCTATTGTTGTTTCATGAGTCGTTCCGTGCAACACTTTGGTCTCCAACGGCAATCCTTCAAGTGCCCGCAACGGTGATTCATTTCGTGCAACAATGCTTTCCGGGTGTACCAACTCTTTAAGTGCATCGCAGATCATTGTCAGCCGCATGTCCATTCCAACCGACAGCGTTTGTACAACGACGTGATCACCATAGCGGTCAATAACCAGCCCGGGTAAAAAGTCGCTCTCGCCGTGAACAAGCCGGTAGGTTGAACTTTCAGGAAAAAGAGATGTGCGCAGCTGGAGTGATGTCGCAATCCGGCCGGAAAAGAACCGGGCATCGACTTCAACCGGTGAGGAGGAAATCAGCCGGCAGCAAATGAGTGAATGCGGACTGTACATCCCGATTCCGAGCGATTTTCCTCCGGATGAAAGTACTTCCACGATATCACCGGCGAGCGGCGTACCTTGAATTTCCCGGACTTCGTTGCTGAAGACCCACAGATGCCCTGCGAGGATTCTTCGCTCTTCATTCTTCTTCAGAAGAAGTTTTTTTTCCGCTGCATTGCTCATGCCGACTCAAGGTATCAAGTCAACAGCCGATTAGCAAGCAATGCTTCGTTGAAAGTCGCAGGGGTTATGATTATATTTTTGGCGGGAACCATTGTCTTGACCGCCAATCCTCCTTTCATAGCACCATTATCACGTTATCGTTCTCTCATTGTGCATAATCAACACACGACATCATGGAACGTTTGAACATAGGAGTCGTCGGGGTGGGTCATCTTGGCTCACTGCATGCGAAGATGCTGTCTGGTATACCTTCAGTTCTGCTCGCGGGCATATTTGACGTTGATCTCGCAAAGGCAGAACGCGTTTCGGCTGAGTTCGAAGTAACGGCGTGTGCCTCGCTTGATCAGCTCTTGCGCACAGTGGATGCTGTGACAATTGCCACGACAACCACTTTTCATTTTGACGCCGCACGGAAGGCGTTGGAAGCGGGCAAACATGTTTTTATTGAAAAGCCTATTACACAAACGGTGGAGGAAGCGCGGGAACTCTGCGATCTTGCCCGGCGAAAGAACCTTGTCATCCAGGTTGGACATATCGAGCGATTTAACCCCGCCATTCTTGCGCTCGAAAAGTACAACCTTGACCCCATGTTTGTGGAATCCCACCGGCTTGCGCAGTTCAACCCGCGCGGAACGGATGTGGCGGTTGTTCTTGATCTTATGATCCATGATATCGATGTCATCCTCAGTTTTGTGAAAGCCCCTGTCGTGCGTGTTGATGCCAACGGCCTCGCTGTTGTCTCGGACAGCATCGATATTGCCAACGCGAGAATGCAATTTGAAAACGGATGTGTTGCAAATGTCACCGCTTCGCGCATTTCCCAGCGAAAGATGCGGAAGATGCGCCTCTTTCAAAGGAACGAATATATCTCGATTGATTTTTCCGAGGGGCTCGCCGAAGTGTTCAAACTTGTTGACGAAGGAGACGACGCAACGGGGATGCTCACACTGGGTGAAATAGGGGTTGGCGAACGAAAACGCAAGATCATTTACGGGCAACCTGAAGTGAAAGAGGTCAACGCCCTCCGGTATGAACTGGAGATGTTCGCGCGCTCCGCGAGTGGAGGTCCGCCTCCGGTGGTTTCGGGTGAAGATGGGAAACGTGCGCTTGAAGTGGCCCATAGCATCATGGAAAAGATCCGCCAACAGCCGGTACAGTCGATATGATGGCGGTTGAGACCATGAACATTACCAATCCGATGCTTCAATTCATCGGTGATATTGCGGACGAGTCTGCAATGGAGACGTACGTTGTCGGGGGCTATGTGCGCGATCGACTCCTCGGTCTTGACGTAACGGACATGGATATTGTTGTTGTGGGGGATGGCGTGGAGTTTGCGCGCAAAGTGGGAAGCCGTCTCGGGATTGAAACCTTGGTGGTTCATGAACGCTTCGGGACGGCAATGCTTCCAACGCGTGCCGGGAAAATCGAGTTCGTTGCTGCGCGAACAGAACGCTATGATCGTGAATCGCGTCACCCGTCTGTTGAGCAGGCCGGTTTGCACGATGATCTTTTGCGGCGTGATTTCACGGTGAACGCGATGGCTGTTTGTCTGAATCGCGATCGACGGGGAGAACTGCATGATCCCTTGAACGGTCGCGCCGACCTCTCGGGACGGGTTTTGCGAACGCCGTTAGCCCCCGGGAAGACATTCGATGACGATCCCCTCCGCATGTTGCGCGCAGTTCGCTTTGCTTCGCAGTTACAGTTTCGTATTGATGACGAAGCATTCAACAGTATTGTTGCGATGAAGGAGCGGCTGTCCATTGTTTCCCAGGAACGAATCACGGAAGAATTTCTCAAAATCATGAGATCGCCAAGACCCTCAATTGGTCTCCGGCTCATGTATGATTCCGGGTTGATGACGCTTGTTTTTCCCGAAGTCGCGCAGATGGCCGGCGTGGATCAGCGCAAGGATCATCACCACAAGGACGTGTTTCTTCATACGTGTATTGTCGTTGACAACATCGCGGAAACAACGACCGATGTCTGGCTCCGGTTTGCGGCTCTCGTTCACGATATTGCCAAACCCCGGACAAAAGCTTTCAAGGAAGATGTCGGTTGGACGTTTCATGGCCACGAGGAAATGGGCGCGCGTATGTTGAAATCCATTTTCCGGCGGATGAAACTTCCCATGGACCCGTTGCCGTATGTGGAAAAACTCGTGCGTCTTCATCTTCGTCCCATGGCTCTTGTGGATGATATTGTTACGGATTCCGCCGTTCGCCGTCTTGTCTTTGACGCCGGAAACGACATCGATGACCTGATGAAACTTTGCCGCGCTGACATTACATCCAAGAATCCCCGTCTGGTGCAGAAGTATCTCAAGAATTACGACCTTGTCATGGTTAAAATCGTTGAGGTGGAAGAGAAAGACCGGTTACGGAACTGGCAGCCGCCCCTCAAGGGTGATGAAATCATGGAAATTTGCGGTATTCCACCGGGAAAAAAGGTCGGCATCATCAAAAAAGCCATTGAAGAAGCAATCCTCGATGGCCGTATCCAGAACAATCACGAATCCGCTCTGCAGTATCTTCTCTCTATTAAAGAACAGCTTCTCCAGAATTGATTCCTTTGGAGTGAAACTTTCCCTTCACCCAATCGTCTAATTCCTTAGATTTGGTCATAATCAATTCGGTTTTTCCCGTGCCTTTCCATTTCCATGTGGAGTGTTTCTCATGCGATTCGTACTCGTCCTCTCGACAATACTGATTTTGACAGGAGCTGTAACTCGTGTTGATGCGCAACAGACCCTGACCATGGACCAAGCGGTGCAAATGGCCCTGCAAAGCAATTGGTCAATTGCCCAATCAGAAAACGCGGTTGAAACAGCGCATGCAGACAAGCTTTCCGCGAGCGGCAATTATTTACCGACGGTTTCGCTTTCTGCCGGCTGGAACCGGAATCAGGAAGACAGAACGAGTCCCTCGACGCAGGTGATTGACGGAGTTGCTGCGCCGCTTCAGAGTACATTTCGCGTGACGAACAGTTTTTCGACCGGCGTGGATGCCCAGTACACCATCTTTGACGGTCTCCGTCGTGAAGGAACTTCAAGCAGTGCAAGCGCGCGTGCAACCGCTGCCGAGTTGAATGCGACGCGCACGAAACAGTCGGTGGTTTTTCAGGTTGAGCGGGCATACGTGAATGTTCTCAGGGCAGCGCATTTGGTGAAAGTAAGCGAGGAAAATCTGAAACGCGATCAGCGCCAGCTTGAACGCATCACGGAGTCGAACAAGGTCGGAGCGCTCTCGCTTGCGGATGTGTACCGGCAACAATCGCAGGTGGCGAATGACGAGCTTGATCAGATTACGGCCCAGAATAATTATGACAAGGCAAAGGCGGATCTCATTGCGTTGATTGGCGGGGATGTTTTTGAAAACTACAACATTGCCGATCCCTCCATTACCGCCGAGATCAGCGAAACACAACTCGCGGAAACACGCTCGCTCTATGCCAATGAATCTGAGTTAAGCAAGCGGGCTCTGACGGCAAGGCCGGACTACCTTAGTTCGTCGGAAGTATTCGAGGCGTCCGGATCCGGCGTCACTGCGGCGCGGAGCGGGTATTTTCCGAGTGTCACCGCGTTTGCCGGCTACTCTCTGAACAACACCGAAATCTCCACGCTTCCCGAAAACAAGAACATCAACTGGGGGCTCAATCTCCGGTGGAATCTCTTCGACGGGTTCCAAACGAACCAAGCACTGCAAAGCGCACTTGCGTCCCAGCGCGACGCACAAATTTCGTTGAAGCAGGCGGAGCGCGACATCAATGTTGAAGTCCGGAAAGCACTGCTCGATCTTGAAGCTGCGCGCAAGGCCTACGAAGTTAGCCAAAAGGGCCTGGTCTCCGCTCAACAGGACCACAGAATCGCAGAAGAACGATACAACCTTGGAGCTGGTACGCTCCTCGATTTGCTCGTCGCAAATGCAGGCCTCGTGAATGCCCAGGCCAGCAGAGTGAACGGTGCGTGTGACTATGTTATTGCAAAAAGAAATGTAGAGTTCGTTCTCGGCGAACGGACATACTGACGATTCGTTGAACACCATTTTGAAAGGAATTTCACCAATGTCTGGCAACGGCAAAAAATCAAAGAAGAGATTGTTCATCATCTCCGGCATCGGACTTGTCTGCATTATTGCGGCTGTCGTTCTGTTCCTCGGAAGCAAGAAAGAAACGATCGTGCCGGTGCAGATTGAAAAAGTCTCGCGCAAGACGATCACACAAGTGGTGACTGCCACGGGAAAAATTCAGCCGGAGGTTCAGGTAAAGATTTCTCCGGAGGTGAGCGGGGAAATTGTTGCTCTTCCGGTCAAGGAAGGTCAGCGTGTCAAGAAGGGCGACCTCCTGATGAAGATCAAACCGGACTCTTATGTGGCACAGCGTGACCAGTTTGCCGCCGGACTTCTTTCTGCAAAAGCAAGTTTGACGCGCACCGAACCCGAGTATAAGAGAATAGAGAATCTCTATCACAAGGGATTGGTCTCTGAGGCGGAATACGATCAGGCCAAAGCCGCGTATGAAACGAGCAAGGCATCGTATGCTCAGGCGCGCGCATCGCTGGATCAGGCGGAAGAGAGTCTCCGCAAAACCACCGTCCATTCGCCTATGGACGGCACGGTGAGCCAGTTGAACTCCGAACTCGGTGAACGTGTTCTTGGAACCCAGCAATTCCAGGGCACCGACGTTATGACGATTGCCGATCTCTCCAGGATGGAAGCCCGCGTGGATGTCAGCGAAACCGATGTGATTCTTCTTTCGGTTGGCGATACCGCGCGTATTAGCGTTGATGCGATTCCGGACAAGAAGATCAACGCCGTCGTGTATGAGATTGCAAACACCGCGACCTCAAGAGGTCTCGGAACGCAGGAGGAAGTAACCAACTTCCAGGTGAAGATGAGAATTGTTGACAAGGATGTTACCCTCAGGCCCGGCATGTCCATGACGGCTGATATCGAGACCGAGACGAAAGCAAATGTTCTCGCGGTACCGATCCAGAGCGTGACAACCCGCGGTCCAAAGATGGGTGAAGGGGGACAGGGCGGCGGTGAAGGTCAGGAAGGAATGCAGATGGCCGAGGCCAACGGAAAAGGGAAGAACGGGCCCAAGCCGCTGGAAGTCGTATTTGTTGTCAGCAACGGATCGGTGAAGACAGTCCAGGTAAAACGCGGAATCAGCAATGATTCCCACGTGGAAATCATGGAGGGGGTAGATGAGGGTGCGGAAGTGGTTTCGGGGAGCTACAAGGCAATCAACCGGGAGCTTGAAGATGGATCCAAAGTTCGCGTTGAGGAAATGAAGAAGCAAGAAGGTCGTCCCTCCGGCGAGAATGTCTGATGAACGTCATTGATCTGAAAAGTATCACGAAACGATATGACATGGGCGGCGTCGAAGAAGTACACGCCCTCCGCGGTGTGAGTGTGTCAATTGCCCGCAATGAATACGTTGCCATCATGGGGCCCTCGGGATCCGGCAAATCCACGTTGATGAATATCATCGGATGCCTGGATACCCCGACGTCCGGACTCTACGAGTTCAACGGCGTCAACGTCAGCGAGATGAATGACAATGAACTCGCAAAAGTCCGCAACAAGGAAATCGGTTTTGTGTTTCAGACGTTTAACCTGTTGCCGCGTTCCGATGCGCTCCACAATGTGGAATTGCCTTTGGTGTATGCCGGTGTGAGCTCAACCGAACGCCGGCGCCGCGCCGCGGATGTTCTTGCGGGTGTAGGTCTCGGTGATCGTATTCACCACAAACCCAACGAGTTGAGCGGGGGGCAACGCCAGCGAGTTGCAGTTGCGCGTGCGCTCTTTACGACTCCGTCGATTATACTTGACGACGAACCCACTGGAAACCTCGACTCGAAAACCGGCGAGGAAATTATGGGTTTATTTGAGGAGCTTCATGCGAAAGGGAACACGATTATTCTTGTCACCCATGAAATGGATGTTGCGGAACATGCGCACAGGGTAATTCGTCTGCGTGACGGCAAGGTTGAGCAGGACGAAAAGGTGATTCGAAGAAAAACGTACGCAACGGCGTAACGAACGGAAGAGCCATGTATTTTCTGACTGAACTCAAAGAGGGGCTCGCAATTTCGTTTCGCGCGATCCGCGCGAACAAGATGCGGTCTGTTCTTACCACCCTTGGCATAATCATCGGCATTGTTTCCGTCACTGCGATGGCAACAGCTATTGACGGATTGGACAAGGCCTTCGAGAAGAGCGCAAAAGCGTTCGGTACGGATGTGATGTACGTACAGAAGTTTCCCTGGATGAGCAACGAGGATTGGTCGACGTTCCGGAACCGCCGCGAGATGAAAGTGGATTATGCCGAGAAAATTGAGCGGCGCGCAACGCTGCTGGAGGCCGTTGCCCCTGTTGTTGCAACGCGCAAAAAAGCGTCCAATGGCAACAATGCCCTCGATGATGCGATCCTCACAGGCACCACAAGTTCATACAATAATGCCTCCGGCAACACAGAAATCGACGGGCGATTTTTCTCGGCGGAAGAATCGGCCGGCGGTCGTCCTGTGTGCGTCATCGGTGCGACCATTGCGGAAACTTTGTTTCCCAACAGCGACCCGATAGGCCAGACTATCCGCGTAGGGGGATTTCCGCTTACTGTTCTTGGTGTGTATGAGAAACAGGGAGGAATGTTCGGAAGATTTACAACAGATACGCGTGTGTTTGTTCCCATCCATTTCTTCCAAAGCCACTTCGGCCAATTCAGAATGGTGACCATCAATGTCCGCGTCTCGGATGTGAAGGAGATGGAAGAAGCGAAACTTGAACTTGAAGGAATCATGCGTCAGGTCAGGAAGCTTTCACCGGGGAAAGCGAATGATTTCAATATCAACCAGCAGGAAATCCTGACGTCGGTGTTTGGAGCGTTTACGATGACTGTGGGCGCCATTGGCTTGTTCATTACCGGCCTTTCACTGCTTGTGGGCGGTATCGGGATTATGAACATCATGTTTGTGTCTGTCACCGAACGGACGCGCGAAATAGGTATCCGTAAAGCCATCGGCGCAAAACGAAGGACAATCCTCCTGCAATTTCTTATTGAATCAGCCGCGCTGTGTCTCATCGGCGGATTGATCGGGTTGTTCCTGGCTTTTGTCATTGTTCTTATTGTAGGACAGGCCACCGAGCTTGAGGCATCAATGCCGTTTTTTGTCGTTGTCGTTGCAATTGTGGTTTCCCTGCTCACCGGCGTCATTTCCGGATTCCTTCCTGCGTATCGGGCTGCAAAAATGGATCCCGTGGAGGCACTGCGCTATGAGTAAATCGGTGTTCGAGTGGTCGAATCTGCGTGAGAGCTTGTTGATGGCCCTTAGCGCAGTCCGCGCAAACAAATTACGCTCTGCTCTGACACTGCTCGGTATTGTTGTCGGGGTGTTCTCCATCATTGCCGTGATGACGGCAATGGGTGTATTGCGCAACAGCATCGAAGAAGGCATGATGCAGTTGGGAGCCAATACGTTCCAGATTCAAAAATACCCCGCCGGATTTCACTCCGGTCCTGATGACCGCCGGCGCCTCAGGAACAGGCGCGACATTACGTATGACCAGGCACTTGCCGTGAATGAAAGAACCACGCTTGCCGAAGCGGTCGGCATTGAAGCGTGGCAGTTTGGCGTTGTGGCCTTCTGGCAGGGCAGAAAAACAAATCCCAACGTCTCTCTTGCCGGCGAGAACATTGACGGTCTTGTGACCAACAATTGGGTGGTGGGCCGCGGCCGCGGTCTTTCTCAACAGGATGTTGATAACGGGCGAAGAGTTGTTATCCTCGGCGTGAATATCGTTGACAGACTTTTTCCTCCGCAAGTCGACCCGCTTGGCGAAACAGTGCGCGTTGATGGAGAACTGTATCAGGTGATCGGCATTTTCGAGAAGAAAGGAGGCGGCCTGGATGACAATTCCGATAATTTCTGCGTCATCCCCATTACCGCATACTTCAACAAGTACGGAAAGAACGCTCGCAGTATTAACATCATGGTGAAAGCGCAGAGCCGTGAAGTGTATGAGGATTGTCTTGACCAATCACGAGCGATTCTGCGTGCCGTGCGCAATGTGCCGCCGGGTGAAGAGGATGATTTTGCGTATTTCTCCAATGAAGGAATGATCCAGGAATTCAATGACATTACGTCCGGTTTTCGCCTCGGCGCGTTATTGATCAGTTCGATCGCGCTTATCGCTGCAGGTGTCGGCATTATGAATATCATGCTCGTTTCGGTTACCGAACGTACCCGGGAAATAGGGATTCGCAAAGCCATCGGCGCCATGAAGAAAGATGTGCTTTCCCAGTTTATTATCGAAGCGATCATTCTATGTGAGATTGGAGGAATTCTCGGCGTCGTTCTGGGCGTCGTTGGTGGAAATGTCGTGAGTATCTTGATGGAAGTCCCCGCGGTGATTCCGTGGGATTGGGCAGTCATCGGACTTGTCGTATGCTCCGTAGTTGGGTTGGTATTCGGTGTGTACCCGGCGTGGAAAGCGGCGAATCTGGATCCCATCGAGGCGCTTCGGTACGAATAAAATCCATCTGGGTTTTGGATTTCCATTCTATTCTCATATCTTTAGCGGCATGCCTTCCTCATAGTTGCACTCCGAACTGCGTTCGTGAAGCCGTGTACTGTTGATCGGTGGTTGCGGGCCGGTCGCATTCTTCTTTTCCCTTGTTTTATTGCATGTACCCTGCCGGCGGTATATGCGCAGGATTCAGTTAAGAGCCCCGTGTTTCGCGGGTTTCGCACTCCCAAGCCGTCATTCATTATCGAACCGTCTGACCTTACCTATCAGATGTGGCAAACATTCACTCTTACGCAACGGGCAAACTCGGACGATCCGGTCGCACAGCATGAATTGGGAGTTCGGTACCTCATTGGCCGAGGTGTGAAAGCCGATACGGCGCTGGGGGCCTATTGGACCGAACGGGCAGCAGAGCATAATTATTCTCCCGCGCGGTTCAACTATGGCATTCTGCTCTTTAACGGTTGGGGTGTACAGTGGAATCCTTTTCGTGCGTTTGACCAATTTGCTCAAAGCGCAAAAGCGGGAATGCCTGAGGCGCAGTATATTCTTGGGCAGTTCTATTCCGATAATCTCGTTGTCGGGCGGGATTGGGCCAAGGCGTACGAATGGGTGAAAGCCGCCGCGGATTCAGGACTCGCGCCGGCAATCGAACTGTTGCCCGAGTTGGCGCGCAGAAGCGGACGCACAACGGACACTTTGTCGTCCCGGAACAAAAGCGTCAGCTCTTATCAGGATTCCACCGGCAGCTTGTCTCTTGTTTTTCTGGATATGGAACAGGATACAACACATGTTGTGGTGAACGACAGCGTTCTGCTGAACGATGCACGCCGTGAAGGAGCTCTTGCAGGACAGCCGTCGATTGTCAACTATGTCGAGAGCGCCCCCGACAGCGCAACTCTTCAGATGATCCGGGAATCCGCGAATGCCGGAAGCCCGGAAGCATTGACTCTCCTCGGACGTTTCCATGAAACCGGAGTGAAACCGGTGAACAAAGACAATGTGGTTGCGGCGTCGTTTTACATTCGTGCCATCCGCGCAGGATCTCCGAGAGCCCCGACCCTTCTTTGGGATTTAAGTGAAACGAATCTCGCCATGCCGGACCTTCAGGCGCGCTCCCTGCGCAACGATGTTGAAGCAAAATTTGTACTTGCAGGACTGGCAGGTCTGGGATTTGCCATGCCTTTTATTCATGCCCAAAGCATGCTGACGGAATCACAGGTGGTGGATCTGCTCAAGGAATGTGTCGAATCAAAACACCTTCCGTCCATGATCGAACTGGGACTCTGCTACTATTCCGGACGAGGGATTCGGCAAAATGAAGCGCGAGCCATAAGTCTATGGCGCGAAGCGGAAAAGTTGGGAAGTGTGGAGGCCTCGGTTCGTTGTGCGGCGACTGAGCTTGCCCGCGAGGACGGTGATGAAGAAGAACAAATTGCGGTTCTTTCATCGGCAAGTCGGGCGGGCTCTGTTCTTGCAGATGTTGCGCTTGGTTTGTGGTATGAGCGGAATGAGCAAAGGGGAGAAGCGGCTCGCTTGTACCGAAAGGCGGCGGAACGTGGAAGCCGCGACGCCTATACAGCACTCATAAGATTGCACGATGCACTTCGCCCGGGGGAAGCGCGATTCAGGGTGGAAGACTAATTCTTATTGTCGTCTTTGTCCAGTACCCTGCGGATTGAGGTCAGCATCTCATCGATCTTGTAGGGTTTATGGACAAAATCCTCCGCACCGGCGGCAAGCAATTCGCGCTTTTTCTCCTCCCGGATATGCCCTGTACTGAATACCACTTTAACGTCCGGATTGATCTTTCGTAAATGGAAAAATACCTGCTCACCGCTGAGTTTCGGCAGGCCCATATCCGAAAGGACCATCTTAAATTCATCGGGTTGATCCCGGTATAGACGCAGGCCCTCTTCGCCATCTCTTGCTTCCACGACGGAGTAACCGCTCTTCGAGAGAATTTCATTGACGAGCGACCGAAGGACTTCTTCATCCTCAATGACGAGAATGCGCTCTCCCGCTCCCTTGGAAGGGATCCCCTGTAAACTGCTTCCGTTAGTCATTTGGTTTGGAATGATGGGGAAGTAAATGGAAAAAGTGGATCCTTTGCCGGCCTCACTCGTAACGTCAACGTAGCCATGATGGCTTTTCATGATGCCGTGAACGATCGAAAGACCAAGACCGGTTCCTTTCCCGATTTCCTTCGTCGTAAAGAATGGCTCGAACATTCTGCGCTTGACCTCGGGGGTCATGCCACTTCCCGTGTCTGAGACCCGGACTACGGCAAAGCCCCGCTCTCCGGTTTCGCCGAACTTGTCGCGCATGAAATTCTCCGATGCGGATTCAAGAACGATGGAAAGGGTTCCTTGCGGCTGTTGATCATCCGAAGGAGTCATTGCGTCCCGCGCATTGATGCAAATGTTCAACAGCACCTGGTGAATTTGTCCCTCGTCTCCCATGATGGTTCCGTGCTTGAGGTCAATCAGGATTTTGATCGCAAGCGTTTTCGGGAAGGAATGCTCGAGGATTTTCCTCAGTTCGGTGACGCAGTGTGACAACGAGATCGGCTTGAGACGAACTGCCTCTGCACGCGAAAACTGGAGGAGCTGACGGGCAATGGAAGCGCCCCGCATGGTGGCGTCCTCAATCATTCCGGCGTAACGGACGATGATACTCTCCGCCGATTGACTTTTGATCATTTGCGCTGCCGTTAACGCAACGCCCATGACGTTGTTGAAGTCATGAGCAATACCGCTTGCAAGTTGTCCAACCGCCTCCATTTTTTGGGATTGTAGAAGCTGGTCTTCCAGTTGTTTCCTTGCCGTGTTGTCGAAGAGATATCCCTTCACGGATATCAACCGGTCGTCCTGATCAAATGCGCCGATGAGGTTTGCAACAACATGAATGGGCCTGCCCGCCTTTGTGCGTAATTCTGTTTCATAGTACTTCAACGCACGGTGCTTGCGCAGAAGTTCGAACATGCTTTCCCGTGTTTCAGCATTCTTGTGCAAGGTCCGGCAGTCGCTCTGCAGCGCTTCTTCCACGGAGGAAAAACCGAATATCTGCGCAAAGGCCGGATTGCAATCAAGAATCCTGCCGGAAGGAGTGGAAATGAAGTTGCCCGTCAGATCCTCTTCAAACATGCTCCGGTATCGTTCTTCGCTTTCGCGCAGGGCGACCTCGTTTCTCTTGCGTTCGATGGCTTTGGCCACCTGCGAAGAAACGTATTCCAGCATGTGCAATTCCACCTGCCCGTAGGCGAGAGGGTTTGAATAATGCTGAACAACCATAACCCCTATTGTTTTGCCCGAAACGATGAGTGGAACGCCAAGCCAGATCGGAGAAGGCACTCCAACGAGTTCGACGTGATTTTGTCTGACGAGGTCTGCGAATATGTCTTCACTGCAGAGCAGGGATTTCCCTGTGTGAAGAACGTAAGCAGTAACGCCTTTTCCGGGTTTCATGGGAGGCGAGGGGATGTCGACTTCATCAACAAAATAGGGAAAGTGGAGGAGGTCTTCATCCTCGTCATACAGGGCGATGTAGAAATTGTTTGCCGGCATGACCTCGCCAATGATATCGTGAACAGCACGATACAAGTCATCGAGCTGAGGAGACGCGTCAACTGCCTCGGCAATCCGGTAGAGACAATTCTGAAGTTTCTGATTACCCACCTTTTCTGTGATGTCGCGTGAGACTCCCATGAATGCAATGGGTTCGCCGTTTTCGCCTCGCACTACCGAAGTAGAAAGAGAGGCAAGGAACTCGGATCCGTCCTTGCGCCGTTGCCACACTTCACCTTCCCAACCTCCGTGGAAGGTTCCACGTTGAATCTCGTCCGAAAGTGCCGCCGGACTTTTAGGTGATCGCACCATGGTAATGGGCTGTCCGATCAACTCTTCCTCGCTGTATCCGTACTGGCGCCGGAATGCCTTGTTGACGAACAAGATGTTGTCGTCCAGGTCAGTCAGGTTGACTCCTTCCGTTACACTCCTGAGCGCGTGAGCAAGAACTGCGATTCGGTTTTCGGTCTGCTTTGCCTCCGTAATATCGCGTTGAGTTCCCCACGCCCGGACCAGGAATCCGTTTTCAACCACGCCAACAAGGTTGTTCAGGAAATACTTCATAATGCCGTCGGAGTCCGGTTCATGCGACTCGCCGCCGGAGAGACGGTAGTTGCTTCTGATGAATGAACGCAGGTAAGTAATGTTATGCGCTTCGCTTCTGATCAGGAAGCGCGCCAGCCGTGCGCCATTCAATTCTTCGGCCCGGGAGAACCCGTACATCCGGGCCATTGCATCATTGCATTGTGCCAGGTACGCGTGAGCATAGAAGAAGTCGATTTGTTCGTCCTCGGAAAGGGTTAACGGCATGGGGGTGTCAAGCTCAAACCTCCAGATTCCTTCCGAACTTTGCTCGACAAATACGCGATACCGTTCCTCTACTTTTTGAAGGTCCTCGATGGCCTTCTTTTGCTCGGTGATGTCACGGTAGTTGCCGACGATCCCGCCGACCGCCTCGTCGTGAAGAAGGTTTGTTCCGGTTCCTTCAAGCCATCTCCATGAACCATCTTTGTGGCGATATTGGACTTCTGCCTGAGCAATGCTTCCGGGTTCCTGAAGCAGACCATGAAGAATCTGTTGAATGCGTGAAACCTCATCGGGATGAAAGATGTCGAAGATGTTCGTCCCCACGAATTCCTCATTCGTGTAACCGATGACACGCTCGGTGGAGGAACTTGCAAAGAGGACCTTTCCGGATTCATCAAGAAGGGCAATGGCATCGGTAGAATGCTCAATCAAAGAGCGGAATCCGCTTTCCCGCTTTTGTAAGGTGGTCTCGACTGCCTTCCGTTCAGTGATATCGCGGACAAACGCACTGAACGCATCCGGATATCCTTCACGCCTGAGAGCCGTCATCGAAAGCTCGACGGGAAACCTGTCACCATTTCTCCGGACAGCCAGGGTTTCCACGCGACAATCAAAGGGACAGCCATCCAGTGATTTCCAGAATCGCCCCCGGGCCGAACGACACTCTGGAGGGATAATGGTGTTCAGGACGGACTGACCGACGATCTCCTTTTCCGACCATCCAAAAACAAACTCCGCCTGGCGGTTCCAGCCGACAATATTTCCGTTTGCACCGATGGTGATGACTGCGTCCAGGGCGGTGCTCAAAATCTGCCGGATATAAGCATCGCTCTCTTTGCGCGTCACTTCCACTTTCCACGTGTCTGTCAAATCGCGTGAAATGATGACGACGCTGGTGGTTGCACCATGCGCATCTTTGATGACGTTGCTTTGCGATTGGAAGTACCGGACGGTTCCATCCTTGACGAGCATCCGGTATTCCACCTTCTGGCCATTGCCTGTGCGAATGGCTTCTTCAAAAGCGCTGCGGACTCTTTCCCTGTCATCCGGATGAATATCAGCAAAGGAGTTCGTTCCTCGAAGGGTTGCGGGATCCCCCAGAACATCTCTGTAGGAATTGCTGTTGTAAATTCGATTTCCCTTCGTATCGACAACAGCGATTAAGTCGGTTGTGTTTTCGGCAATGAGCCTGAGGATTTCTTCCTTTTCTCCAGGTTTCATGTCCGGATTCATGAAATGGCCCCCTTTTTACGAAGCACGTTCTGTTTCTGTTTCCAACAGTTCACGCAATATGCCGAGGAGTCGATCTGCGGTGTAGGGTTTTGGAAGGATCGCGTCAATATAATCCTCATTGAGGCCGGCGTAGCCGGAAGACAACCCGCTCGTCGCAATGATTCTCACCTCATGATCTGTGCTTCTGATTGTCCTGATCATTTCCGGGCCGGACATCATTGGCATCATCATATCGGTGATAATCACTTTGATCCGGTCGTGGTGCTTTGCATGTAATGCGACTCCTTCTGTGCCGTCATTTGCCGTGATTGTCTGGTAGCCGAATGATTCCAGCGTGGTTTTTGTGATCTGACAGATGGCGGCCTCATCATCAACAATCAGAATGAGCTCACCTTTTCCCGACGGCATGGTAGAGGCTTCGCGTGCTGTTTTTTTCGCTTCATCGGTTTGTGCTGCGGGAAGGTAGATCTGAAATTCGCTGCCCTTTCCGACTTCACTGTTCACGGTGATAAAGCCGTCGTGGCTCTTGACGATGGATAATACAGTTGAAAGCCCAAGTCCGGTTCCCACGCCGACCTCTTTTGTTGTAAAGAATGGGTCGAAAATATTGTCGATAACGTCCGAGGAAATACCACAGCCGGTGTCGCTGACGCTAATGACGACATGAGGCCCGGGGGAAGCTCCCGCGTGCATCCCGGCCATTGCGGCATCCACGATGTGGGTATCCAATGCGAGCGTCAGTATTCCTCCGTCGGGCATGGCGTCACGGGCATTCACGCACAAGTTGAGCAACACCTGATGAAGTTGAGTTGCGTCGCCCGAGATGGTCAGTGCGTCTTTCGTGACGCGTGTGTGAATTTCAATACTCTTGGGAAAGGTCTCGGTGACGATGCTTTGCATTTCCTTAATGAGGTGCTTTGGCTGGAGCGTCATACGCTCGCCTTCGACGCCGCGCGCAAATGTAAGAACCTGTTTCACCATTTCGGCCCCGCGTCGTGCACTGTTTTCAAGCGAACCAAGCATGCGCTGGCTTGCCTCATCTGTGAATTTGCTTCTGAAAACCTCAACAGACATGAGAATCGGGGCGAGAACGTTGTTGAGATCGTGCGCGATGCCGCCTGCAAGGGTTCCGATGCTTTCCACACGTTGGGCCCGCAAGAACTGCTTCTCAAGAACTTTCTTCTCGGTAATGTCGGTATTCACCATGAGGACAGATTTGGGGTTGCCGCTAATATCACGCACAAGCGTCCACCGGCCCTCAACCATGATTTCCCGCGCATCCTTGGTGACTTGTCGCATTTCACCGCGCCATTCACCTTTTGCGAGCAAGGTTTCGTTGGCTTCCCGGAACTTTTCTGATGTTTTCGTTTGGAGAATATCCGAAGCGAGCTGTCCGACTACTTGATCACTTTCCCAGCCATATAACAACTCCGCACCGCGGCTCCAGAACGCAACCGTATCATCAAGATTACGCACGATGATGGCGTCCTGCGAGATATTTAGCAGCGCCGCCTGTTCTCGAATTTTTTCTTCCGCCTGTTTTCGCTCGGCGTTCTCAATAAGGAGTTCCCGGGTTCGCTCCTTAACACGTCCTTCCAGGGTCTTGTTCAGATTTTCCATCTCGCGCCGTGCCGATTCCAGTCTGTCAACCATTTGGTTAAAGGAGCGGGCGAGATAACTCACCTCATCGTTGGAGGAGATTGATGCACGCCGTTTCAAATCCCCTTTGGCAATGCGTTCCGCTGTTTGCACCATGTGGCGCAACGAACCCGTCGCGAAAATACTGATGCGATGCACCACAATCGTTCCGACAATGAACATGAGGAGACTTACCAATGCGATCGTTGTCTTGCTCCATCGGATATCGGTAAGCACCTGCCGCAAGGAGAATCCCATGTAGAGGTGTCCGAGGAGTCGGCCGCGATCATGCACCGGTGTGACTGTGCGGAAGACATCTCCCTGTTCCGTGAGAGCACCTCCACGCGGTGTTTGTTTGTACCGGCCGATGTCCGCCTTTACTTTGGCGTATGAGGTGAACACCCGGCCTGAATCGTCTATCACGACAATGTATTCTACATCGGGATTATGACGCGCGTTTTGAAATGTCTCATCAATGGTAAAAAGATCTCTTTCTTGGAGAGCGTGACTGATGCTGAATGCCGTCATCGCAACAATAGCATTTGCCTTGTCAATCCTCGATTGGATAGCCTGATCTCGAATGGTTGAAGGGAAGAACAGGTAAATAAATACCGAATTCACTGCCAGGAACAGCGTGAACAGAGTAATGAGCTTGGTTTTTATTGATAAGAACTTCATCGTTTCCTGCTAAGTGAGCCTTTACCAACCGTCGAAAACGGTCAAGTTCCATGCCACGAAAACCTGCCTCAAAGCGGGTCAAATGACGGGAAAAAAACCTGCCATGAGGGAAAAAAGTCCCTCAGAATGGTATTCTTTCACAATGCTCAGAGGAAGAAAAGAGGGGTAAGGGGGGAAGGAACGGGCGGGGTGAGTAATCGACCCCGCCTGAAAGAGACTACTGTGGTTCGACTATGACTGCAGTTCCGTAGGCAAGAACTTCC
>CAZJYO010000004.1:0-28294 GCA_964550275.1 uncultured Chitinophagales bacterium | reverse complement strand
TCGAGAAACTTGGGCGATGATGCGTCGCACCGGATGCCGATGGCAGATGTTGCGTTGGATTTGGCCGTGATGGTGTTGTTGCTGAACGTAATGTTGGAGAAGTTGTTGATGTCCACGCCGGTCTGACTAATCCAACGGATCGTGCTTTGACTGACAGTTTTTGCAGGCGAGCCGGAACCTGAAGAGACAACCTGAAAGCCGATATCTGCCGTATCGATTTTGCAGTTGGACATGCTGAAATTGGCGTTGCTTCCGACCTTGACCGCCGTCCCAGTGCTGAAAATATCTGCATACGAAAGCGATGCAGTTGGAGCAGAACTGCTGTTCTGGATGACAATACCTCCCCATTTGCTGGTTCCCGGTCGTCGTGTGAACAGTGCATGAGAACCGGATGTGCCACTGACCGTGAGTGTTCCCTGTACCTCCAGCGACGCGCCGGTTTCAAAATAGAATTTTGCTCCTGGTTCAACATTGAGTGTTGCGCCGGATTTGACAACGATCTTCTTGTTAGCCAGAACATATGTCTCCGATCCGGCCCTGGCAGTCACGCTTGTGCTTCCGTCAATATCCAAATTGTCATTAACGTAGTTTTTTCCGGTCCATAATGACTTTTGGGTAATGGTTCCATTGAGAGGTAGAACTCGTCGCCTAAGCCAGACAGAATTGTTGTCATTTGCGTTCCAGAATACGTACACACCAGTCTTAGAGCTCGAGACCGAGATTTCGTCATTTGTTGAAGACGACTCGATAGTCGTTGAACTCGACCACAATCCAGAAGAAGTGGGATAGGTCCTTAACAAGACTGCATCTCTGGTGTAAACAGCATATAGGGTATCAAGAGCGTTTGTGACCATGTCGTGCCAATTGTCTTCATCTGCACCGATATGATCGGCAACCTCCAGTAGTTGATTTGTCCAAGAGTTATCCACGGCTCTTCGGGCAGACTTAATGTCTTCAGTGCCAGATCCATTATCCTCATACATCACGATATGAAGACTGTCTCCACGAAGGGCGATGCGTTGGGCAGCGACGCTTTGTGAAAGTGCGTTCGCCGCTTTATAGTCGCTCTCCCATGTGCCGGAAACACGATCGCGAGTTACACCTCTATCGGGATCCAAATCTGTACGAATAAATGAAACGTGAACTCTCCCTGATGAAGAAGTAACCTTGGGCGCGTAACCTGTATGTGAGGATGAAATGCCAGTTATTTCTTGTCCCAAATCAAATGCTGGCACGCTCGGGTCAAAGAAAACATAGTAGACCTTGTCTAGCGTCTCATTATTCCACACGATGTGAGTACCATTAGCATCAGCGTGAGCATCAAGCCACTGAACTGTCACAGAACTTCCCGGATCATGAGTTGTCGCCGATGACCATGTTGCTCCTCCATCAGAACTTCGATAGGCCTTGATGTCATTACTTGACTCAAAGACCGCCGTCAACAAATCTGCATACCCTGTTAGGCTCATCCATGTGGACGTTAAACCGGTAAAGCTGTTGCTGGAAATCAGAGTTCCATCGTTCCCAAAGAGGTAATGGACTGGAGGAGTCGAATGAACCAAGACATGTTGTCCATATGGGCTAGAGTAGGTCGATTTCGTTGTTACTCCGTTCGGAATCGAACTTAGTTCAACTGCGTTTTCCCACTGAAACTGCTGGGAAAATGAGAAGCTCGAACTCAACAGCAATATCACAAACAAGCTCAGGTAGGTGCGATCCATAATAACCTCTTTCGTCGATGTGACAGGATTTTTCGATGTGAAGGCAAGGGATTGGAAAAGCAGACAGGTTCTTTGAGGAGGAGACTTATTTGCAGTAAAAGGCATATTCACCTTAGAAGCACAACTTTTCTGATGCTGGCCTGTGCCTCTGTTTCCATTTTTAGTAAATAGACACCTGAGGATTGGTTCGAAGCACTCCAAACGACGGAATGCTCACCTTCGTTCAATCGACCATTAAAGATCTCTTCGACGAATTCACCGATAACCGAGTAAACAATTATCCTGACATTTGTTTGGTATGGTAGAAAGAACCTGACATTTGTAGTGGCATTAAAGGGATTGGGAGAGGTCCACAAAGACGGTTGCTGCTGAGAACTGACTTCATGAGGTTCTTCAACGTTAACCAGATCAGAAGCAAAGAATGTCTGTGCGAAGTATCTGATGCCAGTTTGGGTGTACTCAATACCGTTGGGAATCAAATCAGGCAAACCATCTTTGTTGATATCCGCAATTTGCAACCCGGTTCCAGCTGATGGAGCCATGAAGAAACCCAAGGAATACTGATTGTTATTCGCCGCGCTGAACCGAAAAAGAAGACCTTCAACCAACACAACCAAATCGTCACCGCCATCAGCATCCAAATCCACACACCGGTACGTGGGTACTGATAGTGAAGATGCCAAAATTCGGATGATGAATTGTGTCTCAAACACGTTATCATGAACCGGCTCAAAAATGATAACCCAAGTCCCACTGGACATGGATGCACCTATGAATAATTCCTTTTTTCCGTCACCATCAACATCACCGGAAGCTTGGCCGTATACGTTGCGGAATGGGATTGAATCCGACCAACTCATTCCATAACTGTCGTTACCTTGATTCTCGAAAACCCACACGTGACCCTGCATATCGGAACAAGAGAACTCCATTCTTCCATCCGTGTCATAGTCACCACAATCATATCCCCCAAAACCACCCCCATCGACATAGTTCGACCACACCCTCCGAAAATTGTTAATTGCAGGATCAAACTCTGCCACGTAAGTGCAATATTTGAAGCCAGACGGCCTGCTTGAATCACTCTCGCTTCCCATGTACACGAAATCCGTTTGAGTATCCCCGTCAAGGTTCGTCAGCTTGAACTGATTGATAATTGCTGTGCCTGAATATTCCCACATGGCATGACTGAACCATCTCTGAGACGGTAGCGATGTCATTGACGGTTGTTCGTACATCAAGGCAGAGTCCCCTGACCAAAAGAGGATTTCGGACAAGGAGTCCCCGTCCAGATCACTTATCATTCTCGGAAATAGTGATGCTGAGTATTCAAAGATACTGTTTGGAATCAACAACGAATCCATCTCATGAATTTGAGCGGCTGGCGTGCCAACTGTATCCCTATATCTGCCGTAAATTTCTATCTTGTAGTTTCGATTAAGGTCAGCCAGCAGGAGCGGAAGGTTAAAGACATTAGAAAGTGAAATCCTATGACCGAGATCATACCATCCTGAATACTTGCTCGTATCAATAAGACTCGGATCGATCTCAAGAATTGGAATGCCCTTGGCATTGGCCCATGAACGGATTTCCGCTTCACTTGGCTCAATGAGAGTTTTGATTCGCTTTTCGCCTGTTGAGGGGTCGGCAAGTTCAATTGTTGTCTCATCAACAAACCGGTATGTGAAGCCACGCCGCGTAAGGTCTTCAAGTTCGCGCTTGAGTTTGGGTGTCAACAAAGGTGATTGTTGAATTTGGGAGGTTGGCGCGTGGGAAGACATCGCCAATGAAAGAATAACCAAAACAACTGCTATTGCGAATCGCTTGCTCATCGGATCGGGGGATCCTCCCTTCGTGAAGAACTGAAATCTTCTTGCGAACCGCCGGAGGGAATATACACCTGCACTATCCGAAAAGCAAGGTGCCTAAATCAAGAGAACTACGACGGCCTCTTCTCCAGCTTGAGCGTAAAATTCATTGTTCGTTTATCACGCAGGACGGCAATCTTGAGGACATCGCCGACTCGGCTGTCGTTCACAATTGCAACCATTGTGTTTTCATCCAAGATTTTTTCTCCGTTGACAGACACGATGATGTCGCCAACTTTTAGCTCTCCTTTTTCTGCCGGACTTCCGCGCTTCACATCACTGATGATAACCCCTTCGGTTTTCTCCAGTCCAAAGTATCGCGCAATACGCGCATCAACCGTCTGGATTTCAAGTCCGGTCCAGTATTCGCGCTCGATTTTTCCCTTTGCTTTCAACTCGCTCACGATGGATTTCACGCGGTTGATCGGGATGGCAAAACCGAGCCCGATGTTTCCCTGATTCGGCGTGTAGATAACCGAGTTAATCCCGATGACTTCACCGAGCGAGTTCACCAACGGACCGCCGCTGTTGCCTGAGTTGATCGCCGCATCGGTCTGAATCATACCGCGATACACGCGTCCTTCCTGGCCGCGCAAATTCAGGTTTGCTGCGCTCACAACGCCGACCGTCACCGTCGGTTTGTCGCTGATATCAAAAAGCCCGAATGGATTCCCGAACGCAATCACCCATTCGCCGATAAGAACATCATCCGAATTTCCCAGCTTGACGTACGGGAGATTCTTGCCGTCAATCTTCAGCAAGGCCACGTCCGAAATAAGATCAGTGCCGATGAGCGTAGCGTTGTACTTCTCGCCGCTTGTCATGGTTATGGTGATCTCTTTGGCGTTACCGGCAACATGATCGTTGGTAAGGATATAGCCATCTGGAGAAATGATGAAGCCGGAACCCAGACTCGGGACCTTTTGAATGTAGGTTTGGTCGCCGAAGAACTGGCGGAAGAACGGATCGTCGCCCCAGGGCGACCATTGGCGGTACTGGCGAAGTTCAATGACGTTGATACCGACGACTGCGGGATTCACAGCGGCAACAGTGCGCGTGATGGCATTGCGACGGGAGGTAGAAAGCGACTCAACAACGGAATCGCGCTGGGCAGGCGTGAAGCCGACTGTTCGTGCTTCGGAAAACACCTGTGATTCGTCTGGTGCATTTTCTGCTGTATGAACAACAGCCGGCGTAGAACTACCCAGTGTGTAGCCGATGAGTCCGCCGCCGACAAACGGCAGCAACAACGCAAGCGCAACTACGACAGTCTTGTTCATCGCAACTATCCCCTTCGCTGAATTGCCTTTTTCGCCGCACGGAAGATATCATCCCGCGCAATGCCATACTTTCGCATCAGTTCCGGTCCCTTGCCCGACTCGCCGAACGTGTCGTTCACAGCAACGAATTCCTGAACTGTGGGATGATGCGCCGAGAGAAACTCGGCAACGGCGCTTCCCAACCCGCCATGAATCTGATGGTCTTCCGCCGTGACGATTGCGCCAGTTTCGCGCGCAGCTTTCAACAATGTTTCCTTGTCCAGCGGTTTTACTGTGTGCATGTTGACAACGCGCACCGAGATTCCCTCTCCCGCAAGACTCTCCGCCGCCTGGATTGCTTCCCACACTTGCAAACCGAGCGCAATGATCGTAACGTCCTTGCCGTCGATGAGCGTATTCGCCTTCCCGATTTCAAACGGCGTTGATTCGTCCGTGATCATGGGCGAAGCATCACGGAAAAATCGGATATATACCGGCCCTTTTTTCAAACCCAACGACGCCTTGACTGCGCGTTTGGTTTCCAGATAGTCACAGGGGCTGATGACGGTCATGTGAGGAAGAACGCGCATCAACGCGATGTCTTCCAGCGATTGGTGCGTGGCGCCATCCGGGCCGACCGTAATGCCGCAATGCGACGCGCATATCTTCACAGGTAATTCACTGTACGCAAGTGATTGCCTGATCTGGTCGAAAGGTCGTCCCGCGGCAAATTCTCCATAAGCAGATGCGAACGGAATCTTACCAACGAGCGAAAGTCCCGCCGCGATGCACATCATATCGGCTTCGGCAACACCAACAGAGAAAAATCTTTCCGGGAAAGCTTTTGCAAATGCATCAACCTTGACGGAGCCGCTGACATCACCACCCAGAACAACAACATTGGGATTCTCTTTGCCCAATTCCATCAATGCATCGGAGAAACCCTGGCGTGTTGCTTTCTCACCCTTGCTTTCGATCTTTATCATTTGGAAACCTCCGCAGGTTGCTTCTCCCAGTCGAACTCGTGGAAATCACCAAACCGCGTAGGCGGAAGTTCACTCAATGCCTGTTGACCCTGTTCAATACTTGGTGGAATTCCATGCCAGCGATAATCATCCTCCATAAACGAAACGCCACGGCCCATGAATGTTTTCGCAATGACGACAGTCGGTTTTCCTTTGAATGCAAACGCGGTGTTCATCGCACCAAGGAACTCTTCGATATTGTGGCCGTCGCATTCAATCACGTTCCAGCGAAATGACCTCCACTTATCGGCAAGAGGTTCAACCTCCATCACCTTATCGGTTCGATTATCAATTTGACAGAAGTTCCTGTCAACAATTGCCGTGAGATTGTCCAGGTTGTAATGTCCGGCCGTCATCATTCCTTCCCACACCTGGCCTTCATCCAGCTCGCCGTCACCATGCAAAACAACAACGCGATTCGGTTTGTTATCCAGCCGCAAACCGATCGCAGTGCCGACCGCAATGGACATTCCCTGGCCGAGTGAACCGGAAGCGATCTCCACACCCGGGACACCGTGCGTGTACCACGGCGCCGGATGTCCGTGCAAACGCGTGTTGAGTTTTCTCAGCGTTGTCAGTTCTTCAATCGGATAAAAGCCGGCCCTCGCAAGTGTTGAGTACCATACCGGTGCGAGGTGTCCGGCAGAGAGAAAGAAATAATCCCGCTCCGGCAGTGTTGGATTCGCTGGGTCATACTTCAGCAATTTGAAATAGAGGCAGGAGAAGATATCTGCAAGGCCAAGCGGTCCTCCGGAATGTCCGGACTGCGATATCATCAGCATCCTGATAATGTCGCGGCGGATCTGTCGCGCCATTTCAGTTAGATCGGGTGTGGAAAGATTTCTGTGATTTCTTGTCATGCGTCATTCCTGTGATATTTCATGCTCATGTATTCGCGAACAGGTTCAACAAGCCGTGTAGTGATGGTGCCCAATAACATAGACCCAAAAATACGAAAGGCAGCAACCGAAGCAGTTGCCGGAATCAGCGGTTGAAGCAAATCAGCAGGCAGCAGGACGGCCACGAGCAGCAACAGGATAGTCGCAACGCAATTGCCCATGTTGACATTCTTAAACATTGCGAAGCCAACCACCCAAAAAAGCCCCCAACCGGCAACGCACCACGCAGAAAGCACAAACATCACACCCGCAGCCGTTGCCAACCCTCTTCCGCCTTTGAATGAAAGCCACACCGGATACGTATGTCCCAACACAGACCCCACGCCTGCCGCTGCCCGCATTTCAAACCCGGAACCGAAAATCCATCCCGCGCCAACCGTAGCGATAATACCTTTCAACATATCAACGATCAGAACAGCCGCGCCAACCATTTTGGAGTTGGTGACTTCAAAACTGTTCAGCGCGCCAACATTCCCGCTCCCCATCTTCCGGATATCGGTGTTCGATTTCCATTTGACAATGATGTATGCAGTAGGAATGGAGCCGATGAGATAACCGAAAAGCAGGGCGAGCAAAAGTAAGAGCACAAAGTGTCCTGAAGTTCAAAAAAATGGTACAAAAATCAGTCAGGAGAAGCAAGGAAATGACCCGCGAACGCATCCTCGGCTCATAGATAACCCGACTGTCAGATGGTCCTCACGAGTTTTCTTGATTCTCCCTTCCCAATCCGGTATATTGACCGAGCAAAAATAAGAAACATTGCCTCCCGCCCTTCTGAAGGCATGGGTTTATCCTTCACACATCCTCATAAAGTAACAAACCCAGCGTGCAAATTCTGAATTCGCTGAAGTAAGGAATGACAATGGCAAAAGACACAACCAAAGTCCGGTACTACAAAAACATCCTGCAAACAATCGGCCAGACCCCGCTGGTGCAGCTTAACCGCGTGGTGGGCGATGCCAAAGGGTTGATTCTTGCAAAGGTTGAGTATTTCAATCCGGGTGGCTCAGTAAAGGACAGGATCGGCGTTTCCATAATTGAGGAAGCTGAACGCGAAGGGCGGTTAAAACCCGGAGGCACTATCGTTGAATCCACGTCGGGCAATACAGGCATGGGTCTTGCGCTTGTCGCAGCGGTAAAGGGCTACAAAACCGTCTTCACCCTTCCCGACAAGATGAGTATGGAGAAGATCAGGTTGCTGAGATCATTCGGTGCAGAAGTGATCGTTACGCCAACAGCCGTCCCGCACGAATCCCCCGAAAGCTATACCGAAGTCGCCAAGCGCATTGTCAGAGAGACTCCGAATTCCATTCTGGCCAACCAGTACTACAATCCCCAGAATCCTGATTCACATTACCGGTCAACCGGACCGGAAATCTGGGAGCAAACCGGCGGTCAGATTGATTACTTCGTGTGCGGCGTTGGAACGGGCGGCACCATCAGCGGCGCGGGAAAATTCCTCAAAGAGAAAAATCCCGACATCAAGGTTATCGGCATTGACCCGAAGGGCTCAGCTCTCCGCGAATATTTCTACACAAAGAAAATCACGCCGCTTCTCAAGACGTACAAGGTTGAAGGAATCGGACAGGACTACGTTCCCGGCGTTTTGCATTTCGAATATGTTGATGATGTGGTTGAAGTGACCGACAGGGAATCATTCCTGATGGCCCGGCGGCTGACGCGGGAAGAAGGCATTCTCGTCGGCGGATCCGGCGGCACCGCGGTTGCCGGATTGACAAAGGTCTCAGACCGGTTCAAAGACGGTGACGTGGTTGTTGTGCTTCTGCCCGATACCGGCGAGCGCTACCTCAGCAAGATTTACAACGATGACTGGATGCGCGAACACGGATTCCTGACGCCCGAGCGTGTTACTGCGCGATACATCTTGCAGGCAAAAGGAAAGAACGCCGAGAAAATTGTCTCCATCGACCCGATTACCACTGTGCGAAAAGCACTGGACCTCCTCCGCGAAAACGACGTCTCTCAGCTTCCGGTTCTCGACCGGGGCAAACCTGTCGGCTCAGTACAGGATCATGACCTTATGTCCACGGTAATGGAGCGACCGACGCTTGTTGATTCGCCCGTCAGCGCGGTCATGGGACCCACATTTGCAACATTGAATATTGATTCACCTGTGGAAGACGTCGTGAAACAGATGATGTCCAAGAAGAATCCCGCCGTGCTTATTGAAGATGACCAGCGAGTGATCGGCATTCTGACGCGTTACGATGTTATCGAGTACATGGGCAAGTAAGACGATGGCAGAAAGCAAAACACGACCACACGGGTTTTCAACCAAAGCGATTCACGCGGGCCAACCGCCTGAGGAAACTACCGGCGCGATCATGACGCCTGTCTTTCTCACTTCGACATACGTGCAGGAAGAACTCGGCAAGCACAAGGGATATGAATACTCCCGCGTCTCGAATCCGACGCGGACGGCGCTTGAGGAAAACATCGCGGCTCTCGAAGATGGAAAACACGGCATGGCATTCGGATCGGGAACTGCTGCTGTGGATTCCATCATGCATCTGCTGAAGCCCGGTGACCATGTGATCATGTCATGGAATGTATACGGCGGAACCTATCGGATCGCGAAAATGATCTGGGAGGATTTCGGACTTCAGTTTGATTTCGTTGACACCACCAATCTCCAGAATGTTGAACGCGTTCTTCGTCCCAACACGCGCATGCTCTTTATTGAAACGCCCACGAACCCGACGATGGAGATTACCGATCTTGCCGGCTCAGCCATGTTGGCAAAGCGACACAAGCTGATTTCCGTTGTTGACAACACTTTTGCTACTCCCGTACTTCAGCGTCCGCTGACGATGGGTTTTGATATCGTTGTTCATAGTCTCACGAAATATCTTAACGGGCACAGCGATATGCTTGGCGGCCTCGTCATCACCAGCGATGACGCAATAGCCGAAAGACTCCGTTTCTTTCAAAAGGCGATCGGCGGAATCCTGAGCCCGTTTGACTCGTGGTTGTGTTTGCGCGGAACGAAAACGCTTGCCGTTCGCATGAAACAGCACAATGAAAATGCGATGAACGTTGCCCACTGGCTTGCCGCACAGAAGCGCATTCAGAAAGTGTACTATCCCGGCCTGCCGCATCATCCCCAGCACGAGCTTGCCAAGAAACAAATGTGCGGGTTCGGCGGGATGATCTCATTCGAGCTCGGCGGCCTTGAACAAGCATCCGCATTCCTGAAAAAAGTCCGGCTTTGCGCCCTCGCCGAAAGTCTCGGCGGCGTGGAATCCATCATTACCCACCCAGCAACAATGACCCATGCCGCAATTCCCGCTGACCAGCGCGCCCGCATCGGGGTGACGGACGGCCTGGTGAGGATTTCCGTCGGCATTGAGGACGTGGAAGACATCATCGCCGACCTTGACCAGGCACTGAATGGTTGAATTGCGCAATCGATTTTGCTATCTTGTAGTGGCGATAACATCACCTGTCCCGTATCATCCCTGAAAGTCCTCAGCGCCGCACAATGAAAGCAGTAATTATGGCTGGCGGATTTGGGACGCGCTTGCGGCCCCTTACCTGCAATACTCCGAAGCCGATGGTGCCCATGATGAACAAACCCATGATGCACCACATCGTGACCCTTCTGAAAACCCACGGCATTGATGATCTGATTTCAACATTGTTCTACTCTCCTGACGCCATTTCCGGTTATTTCGGCGATGGTTCCGCGTTCGGCGTCAAGATGGCTTATGTCAAAGCTGAAGCCGACTACGGCACAGCGGGAAGCGTGCGCAACGCGACACGAGGCATGAACGAGCGCATCATGGTCATCAGCGGCGATGTTCTCACGGACTTTAACCTGACTGAGGCAATCCGGTTTCATGAGGAACGCAAATCCGTTGCAACAATTGTTTTGACCCGGTCAAAAAACCCATTGCAGTTCGGCGTTGTCATCACCCGCGACGACGGGCGCATTACACGTTTCCTTGAAAAACCGTCATGGGGAGAAGTTTTCAGTGATACGATCAATACAGGCATCTACATTCTTGAACCTGAAGTCCTTGAACTGATTCCCTACCGCGAAGGCGACTTTGATTTCAGCAAGGATCTTTTTCCCCTGCTGTTGCGTCAGGACGCCGGTCTCTTCGGATATATTGCATCGGGATACTGGCGCGACATCGGCAATCTGAACGAATATCAGGAAGCGCACACTGACGCGCTTGCCGGCAAAGTGAATGTCACCATTGACGGCGCAAAAAGCGGATCCCTCTATGTCGGCGAAGGAACGTCCTACGAACCCGATAAAACGGAAATCCGCGGAACCGTTGTCATCGGGAAGAATTGCACCATCGGAGACAACGTCAAGCTCTCCAACACGGTTATTGGCGAAAACTGTGTCATCGGCCCGGGCACGACGTTAACCGGTTGTGTGCTCTGGAATGACGTCGTCGTGGGACACAGTGCCGAACTTTCCTCGGATGTTGTCGGCACAAAATGCTCCATCGGCGAGAAGGCGATCATTGCAGAGAATGTGTTTATCTCCGATGCTTGCTGGATCGGCAGAAAGGCACAACTCGCCGCGAATATTAAACTCTGGCCGGAAAAAGTTGTCGAAGAAGGCGCAATCCTCACCCGCAGTCTTGTCTGGGAAGACAAATGGCTGAGGGAATTATTCACTGATTCACGCGTGACAGGCCTGTCCAATATTGAAATGAATCCTGAGTTCGGAGCAAAACTCGGCGCTGCATTCGGCGCATTTGTGGGGGAAGGACATACCGTTGTGAGTTGCCGTGATTCTGACAACGTTTCCCGCATGATGAACCGCGCCTTGATCTGCGGACTCATTTCTGCCGGAGTGAACACATACGATTTGCGCGCAACATCGATTCCCCTTCTCCGTCACGAACTGAGCAGCGGCAAAGAAGCAGGCGGAATCCATGTCCGGCGCTCCCCCTTCGACAAAAACCTTACAGACATTATTTTTTTTGATGCGAACGGGACGGATCTTCCGACAAAAAAGACAAAATCCGTTGAGCGACTATTCTTTGGCGAAGACTTTGCCCGTGCGCCACGCGAGAAAGTGGGGACTATCTCCTTCCCCGAACGCACGACGGAATCCTACAGGGAGAAATTCCTTTCATCGCTCGACGTCGAAGCCATCAGCAACAGGAAATTCAGAATCGTCCTTGATTATTCCAACGGCATTGCCTCCACGATCTTTCCCATGATTCTTGGGTCCTTCGATTGCCAGGTGGTCGCCATCAACGCCCATCTTGATCCCAAGAAGCTTACGCGCGATAAATATGAATTCGATTACTCTCTGAACCAGCTTTCTCACATTGTCACGTCGCTCAAATATGACGTTGGCTGCCTTATTGACGCCGGCGGGGAAAAACTCTTTCTTGTCAATGAGCGCGGCGAAGCAATTGACAGTGACCGGTTGCTGACGATTGTCACCGAGATGTACTTGCGGACGCACGAGAATGTCAAGGCGGTTGCCGTGCCGATTACCTCTTCCGGTGAGCTGGACCTGGTGGCGCGCCAACGCGGTGTTGCAATGCTCAAAACGCGCAACACACACGCGGCCATGATGGAAGTCGCGAAATCGCGCGCTGCGGATTTCGTGGGCGGCACCAAAGGCGGCTTTATTTTTTCCAACTTCTTCTTTGCCACGGACGCCATGTTCTCGCTGGCAAAGATTCTCGAAATGATGGCCCACTGCGGAAAAGGCCTGGCCGAGATCAACGATGAACTGCCAAAACTGTCTGCTGCAAAGAGAAACGTGAATTGCTCGTGGGAACACAAGGGCAAGGTCATGCGCAACATCATGCGCGACACCGAGGGACTCCGCCGCGATCTCGTGGATGGCGTCAAAGTGTATTTCGACGGAGGACAACAGGACGCAGTTTCTGTTCTTTTGATTCCCGACAAGGAACGCCCGTTGTTTCACATCAATGTTGAAGCGCATGAACAGCGCACGGCCGACGGCATGGCAAACCAATACGAGAAAAAAGTAATCAGATGGCGCGATGAACCATAGGGGACCATTTGCTGTATGAAAATCAGCGACATACTCACGGAACAACTCGTCATGACGGGCCTTGCGGGGGAAAACAAGGACGAGATTATCGACGCAATGATCGAACTGGTGTCTTCGTCCCCCAAGGTGGTGGACAAGACAAAACTGCGGGATGCAATTCTTGAACGCGAAAAGATCATGTCCACAGGCGTTGGCAACGGATTCGCCATTCCTCACGGAAAGACAGACGCTGTGACGGATATTGTCGCTGCGTTTGCGGTGACTGCTGAACCTATCGACTATGAATCGCTCGACGAAAAGCCTGTCCGGCTTGTTTTTCTTCTTGTCGGAAAAGACAATATGGTCGGGCCGCACATCAAATTGCTTAGCAGGATCTCGCGCTTGATGAACAAGGAGGACTTCCGCAAGCGGCTCCTTTCCGCTGGCTCCCCGAAGGAGCTGATGGAAATGTTCAAACAGGAAGAAGCAACGTACTTCGAAGTGTAATGCCGAAAGCAAAAAAACCGGACGGCATCGAGTACAGGCTTCTCGTCACACCCCAATTCGATGAACGCCGCCGGATCGAAACCGTGGCCTTCCTTCTTGAAACCACCCGGAGTTTTTCCACATTCCAGTATGAGCTCTCGGTGAAAGAAGCCGTCTCTTCGTCATCCATCAGCTATGTGATTGTCGGGTTGAAGGCCCCGCGGCTCGACCTTCCGGCATCAGGGCACGCACGCTTCGAGCGTGTTTATGAAAAGATGAAGGGAACGTATGAACTCTCGATCACAGGTATTGACGGCCGCGTCAATGTCTTCTCAATGAATGTCGGTCCGGGTGGAGCGACCGTGGTCAAGACTCCTCCAAATCCCTTTGTAAGCATTGTTGTCGATAAGAATCTCTGGTAAGAACATCCCAAACATCATTGCATGATTCCCGTTCTCTTTGAAATCGGCGCGATAAAAATTTACAGCTACGGCCTGATGCTCGGCATCGGATTTCTGCTGGGAAGCTACATCCTTTCCCGCGAATTGAAGCGCAGGAACCTCGACCCGAACATGGCGAATGCCATCACCATGATCTCGGTGATCTTCGGTATTTCCGGCGCAAAAGTGTTGTACCTGCTTGAACACTGGAGCCAATTCATGCGCGATCCGTTCGGCATGGCGTTTTCCGCCGGCGGACTCGTTTGGTATGGCGGCTTCATCATTGGTATGACCGCCATCGTGGTGTACGTCCGCTCCCGGAAGGCCCCGATCATGAAGGTGTGGGATTGTCTTGCGGTGGCGTTAATCCTCGCGTACGGTGTTGCCCGGCTCGGCTGTCATTTCTCCGGCGATGGCGATTACGGATTCCCGACCGATCTTCCGTGGGGAACCAATTATGAAAAAGGAACCTATCCTCCCTCACGCGCCTTTGCCATCTTCCCGGAGATAACTTCGCAATACTCGGACGGCGTCGTCCCTGACAACACTCCCTGCCACCCTACTCCTGTGTATGAAATGTTGCTTGGTGTTACAGGGTTTATCGTTCTGCGCAAGCTCAGAAACAAACCCTGGCCCGACGGAAAACTCTTCTCCGTGTACCTGATGCTTTCAAGCGTATTCCGTTTCAGCGTTGAGTTTCTCCGGCTCAATCCCAGATTTCTGCTCGGACTCTCGGAAGCGCAACTCATCGCCATCGGATTGTTCTTGCTTGGCGCAATCATGTTTCTTCGGCTTGGTCGGAAACAACAAGCGACCATGGCACCTGCCGTATGATCCTCGTGGAACTCTACTCAAAAGATGATTGTCACCTTTGCGATGAAGCAAAGGCGGTTCTGGAAAAAGTACGGAACGAGATTCCTTTTGTGCTGCGCGAGTACAAACTCATGCCCGGTGATACAAATTGGGAAGAGTACAAAGAGCTCTTTCCGGTGGTTCACGTAGAGAAAAAACCTGCGTTCAAGTATCGTGTCAATGAACAAATGCTGAAGATCCGGTTGAATCAGGTGCAGGTTGAAATCGCGCGGCAGAAAGGCACACTGAGCGAAGAGCCAGATGAGGGAGAACTTCTCGCGTGATGATACTTGCCAAGGGTCTCGAGGCGCTCGGCATTGCCTCCGTGATGATCGGGCTTGTGCAGGGCATCCTGAGCGAAACCATGTGGATGGAGTTGTACCTGAGCATCGCCGGCATCACCATTTTCTTTATTGGCTGGCTCATTGAACGGAACATTGTCAAACGAAGGAACTCTGCTTCGAAAATGAAGGAGCAGAAAACAGCATCATGAACAACAAACAACGAAAACCGTTTAAGGGCCGTCAGCAACGGGATGGGTTTGGTAACAAACCGGACGGAAACAAGAATTGGAAAGACCGCAAGCAATCCGGCGCTCACACATGGAACCGCGACGACAAACGCCTGAATGATTCCGGGAACAAACCGTTCAGGGGCGGATCAGACCGCGACAAGAATTGGGATAGTCGGAAACAATCCGGCGGCAATCGGTGGAACAGGGATGACCGACGACGCGACGGTCCTCCACAGGGAGGATTTGACCGGAAGAACAAGAGCTATCCACCATGGAAATCACGGCCGCAGAGAGACGATCGAGGGGGAAATTCTCTTGATAGTAACAACAGAAAGAACAGTCCGGGAGATTCTTTTGAACGCAGAGATCGTCCGCGACAAAACCGTGAATGGACCGGAAGGCAGTTCAAAGACAATCGCCGGAAGGGATGGGCCGCTCCAGAGAGCCGTCCGCCACGGGAACATGCGACCGAACACCGGCACGATGCCGCCGAATTGAGACCGGTTATTGTGGGGCGAAAACCGGTTCTTGAAGCCATTCGGGCAGGAACACAGATTGACCGCGTTCTTCTTCTCCATGGAACCCAGGGAGGAATCATTGAGGGAATCGAAGCGCAAGCACGCCAAAAGCACATTCGCGTGCAGGAAGTTGACAAAGAACAGTTTGCACAGATTGCTGGAGACGAACATGCGCAAGGCGTTGCGGCAATTATTGCAAAGCGAAAACAAGCCAGCGTAGAGGATATTCTCGAACGCGGAAAACAACGCGGAGAGCAAGCACTCGTTCTTATCCTTGACGAAATTGAAGATCCGCACAACCTCGGGGCGCTCATCCGCACCGCAGAGTGCTCCGGTTTTCACGGCGTGATCATTCCCCGCCACCATGCCGCGCCGATTACGAGCACCGTTGTGAAATCTTCTGCCGGCGCCACGGAACACCTTCCGATTGCCGAAGTGACGAATCTTGTTCCGGTGATTGATGAGCTCAAGAAAAACGGGTTCTGGGTTATCGGACTCGATATGGAAGGCGACAAACTCTACACGCAGGTGGATTTTTCAAACCCGACAGCGCTCGTGGTAGGAAGTGAAGGCAAAGGCATACGCCGGCTGGTGAAAGAGCACTGCGATGTGCTTGTAAAGATTCCGCTGCACGGGATGATCGATTCTCTCAACGCCTCGGTTGCCGGCGCGCTGGTGATGTTTGAGGCGAGAAAACAGAAACTCCCCGGCTAATCAACCGGCGCATCCCCCCGCGCCAGGCCAAACTTCTTCATTTTGTTGTACAGATGACTGCGCTGGATATCGAGCGATTCAGCAGTCTTGCTGATGTTCCAGTGGTGTTCTTCGAGCATCTTCTTGATGTACGCCGCCTCAGCCCTGTCCTTAAAATCCTGAAACGTACCGCCCAAACTGAGCAGATCGTCGAAGTCGGCTTTGACAGCGCCGGGACCAACCTGCTCTGCTTCAACAGTCCCTTCCGGCGACATAACCACCATGCGCTCCACAACATTGCGCAATTCCCGAACGTTGCCGCTCCAATCCATGGCCTTGAGTTTGCGCATCGCATCTTCTGAAAACACCTTCACCGGAAGTCCGTAGCGCTCGCAAATATCCACCGCAAATGCCGCCGCCAGGAGGGGAATATCCTCGCGCCTTTCCCGCAACGGCGGAACAACAATCGGAATCACGTTCAGGCGGTGAAACAAGTCTTCGCGGAATTGTCCCTGCTTGATTGCCTCGGGCAAGTTCTTGTTCGTCGCGGCTATGACACGAACATCGACGCTGATCTGTTTGTTGCCTCCCACGCGTTCGATCTTTCCCTCTTCCAGAACGCGAAGAACTTTTGCTTGGGCATTCAAACTCATATCCCCGATCTCGTCGAGAAAAATTGTGCCGCCATCCGCAAGCTCAAATTTTCCAACGCGCTGTCCCGTCGCACCGGTAAATGAGCCCTTCTCGTGCCCGAACAACTCCGACTCAATCAAGTCGTTGGGAATCGCCGCGCAGTTCACCTCGATAAACGGTTTATCAGCCCTTTTGCCGAGGCGGTGAATTGCGCGCGCCACGAGTTCCTTGCCGGAACCGTTCTCGCCGGTAATCATCACACGCGCATCCGTTGGCGCCACACGTTCAATCAACGCAAGCACCTCTTTGATCTTCGGACCCTGGCCAAGAATGCTCCCCTTTCCTTCCGTTTTCTCCTTGAGCTGTTTGTTTTCGGAGACCAATCGTTTTCTTTCAACAGCATTGCGCACCACAATCAAGAGCTTGTCACGGTCAAGCGGTTTCTGGAGAAAATCAAAAGCACCGCGTCGTGTCGCCTCGACCGCGGTTTCAATCGTGCCGTGACCCGAGATCATCACGACAGGAACATCGGATGGACCTTCTTTGATGGATTGAAGTACTTTAAGCCCGTCCATGCCGGGCATTTTGATATCCAGAAGAACCAGGTCAAAGTTTGATTGGGAAATCTTCGAGAGCGCTGTCGGACCGTCTTCGGCGAAAGAGACCTCAAACTTTTCATATTCGAGCGTCATCTTAATCGAATCACGGATCGCTTTTTCGTCATCAACCACAAGAACTGATTTCATGGATGCTCCACATGAATGGAATCGCTTATTGCATCAACTCTCTCCCGCGTGTCGCCCAGGAAGTCGGAAGGCCATGCGGGTAATCCCCCAAGCAGAGCAAGGCCGAATGCTTGCCCCTGTCTGTTTGCGCGAAGGTCCCTCATGTCCACAACTTCACCTGGAACGTAACGGCTCTCTTTGGCTTCAACAAAGTTGCCAACGGCCTCCGCACTTTCCCGGGATTCGGAAACATACGTTGCAAATGCCGATCCGAAGAAATGCTGAAGTTTGTCTTTGTCGCCGTGTTCGCTCCGCGGAGAATCCGCATACAAACGGGAAGGCAGGCACTGCACGCGCTGTTGAAACTCTTCCGCGGACTCAGAAGTCAAGGGGAGCGGAATGATAATCTTGACAACCGGAATCCGCACATCGACCCGGCGGTGTTCCATTGTTGCAACCAGAGAGATAAACAGTGCCTCGTACGTGTTATTAAGACTCAGCCGCATTGCCTTGTCGAAAATTGCATCCACGGCCGTGATATCGCCATGGGCAATCCGAAACGCTGAAAATTCTTCGCCGGCGATAAATTCCCTGAGCTGAAAAACATCCTGAATGATTTTGGGAAGAATAAACGGCACAAAGAAACTGACGGCCTCGGGAATTTCCGGACGCGGGGGAAACAGCGCGGACGGATGAACACCCTGGCTGAAAGCGCTTGTACTGCACAACGCGAGGAACATCGCCGTCTTCATGAGAAACAGGAACGGCCCGGATTATGTCTGAAGAATACCCGGATTGAATTTCGGAATGTCCGGGTTATTCGAAGCCATGGCAATTCCTGTGGAAACAATATCGCGTGTTTCCACGGGGTCAATAATGCCGTCCACCCAAAGCCGCGCGGCTGCAAACAGTGGATGTGTTTCCTGGTCATAACGCGACTGGATTTGCGCAAGAAGCTTTTGTTGTTCCTCCTTGCTGATATGAGCGCCGCCTTTTTCCATTGCCTGTACTTTGATACCGAGCAGGGTTTCGCTTGCCTGCTTCCCTCCCATCACCGCAATTTGCGCCGAAGGCCATGAATAAATCAGCCGCGGGTCGTAGGCCTTGCCGCACATCGCATAGTTACCGGCTCCGTAACTGTTGCCTACCATGAACGTGAACTTGGGAACGACACTGTTTGCGACAGCATTCACCAGCTTTGCACCATCCTTGATGATGCCGCCTTGCTCAGCCCGACTGCCGACCATAAACCCGGTTACGTCCTGAAGAAAAACGAGAGGGATGAGTTTCTGATTGCAATTAAGGATGAACCGCGCAGCTTTATCGGCGCTGTCGCTGTAAATAACGCCCCCGACCTGCATCTCCCCCTTTTTGGTTTTCACCACGGAACGCTGGTTCGCCACAATCCCCACGGCCCAGCCGTCAATGCGCGCGTACGCGGTAATGATCGTTCTCCCGTAACCCGCCTTGTATTCGTCAATGTCACTTCCATCAGCAAGGCGTGCAATCACTTCATACATGTCGAACTGCTTGGAACGATCAGCCGGAACAAGACCGTGAATCTCGCGGGGATCGAATTTCGGCGGAACCGGATCAACCCTGTCGAACACTTGCTTTGGTTTGTGCCCGAGCTTGGAAACGATACTGCGGATTTTTTTCAGGCATTCATCGTCATTGGCCATCTTGTGGTCTGTAACGCCGCTGATTTCGCAATGCACGGAAGCACCGCCGAGGAGTTCATTCTCAATGTCCTCACCGATAGCCGCTTTGACGAGATGCGAACCGGCCAGAAAAACACTGCCGGTCTTATCCACAATCATCGCCTCGTCACTCATGATCGGAAGGTACGCACCGCCGGCAACACACGGTCCCATGATTGCAGCAATTTGCGTAATTCCCATGGACGACATCACAGCATTATTCCTGAAGATGCGTCCGAAATGTTCTTTGTCGGGAAAGATCTCACTCTGCAACGGAAGGAAGACGCCCGCGGAATCAACGAGATACACAATCGGCAGGCGATTTTCTATCGAGATTTCCTGAGCACGCAGATTCTTTTTGGCAGTGATAGGAAACCACGCACCGGCCTTCACGGTTGCATCATTGGCAACAATCACCACTTCGCGACCGTGGATCTTCCCGATGCCAAAAACAGTTCCGGATGAAGGGGCTCCGCCATATTCTTCGTACATGCCGTGCGCTGTAAAGAGCCCGACCTCAAGAAAATAGCTTCCGGGATCGATGAGCCTTTGAATGCGCTCGCGTGCACCAAGCTTGCCTTTCTTGTGGTTCTTCTCAATGGCCGATTTCCCACCGCCGAGTTTCACCTTTTCAGCAAGCGTCCTGATCTGTTCCAATTGTGAACGCATTGCTTCTTCATTCTTCTGGAATAATGCGTTCTTTTGCGCGACTGTACCGATGAGTGCCATCTGGTTCCTGTCAGGCGAGTAGGTTTCTGGCGATGACCATTTTTTGAACCTCGGACGTCCCTTCGCCAATCGTCATGAGTTTTACGTCCCGGTAAAGTTTTTCAATCGGGAATTCCTTGATGTAGCCGTAACCGCCGTGAATTTGCAAGCCCTCATTTGTTGCGCGCACTGCGGCTTCGCTTGCGAAATACTTCGCCTGAGCTGCTGAGAGGTTGATGTTCATCCCCTTTGACTTCATCCACGCGGCCTTTTGCGTGAGCAGCCTGGACGCGTTAATCTCCGTTGCCATATCCGCGATTTTCCATTGTATCGCCTGAAATTCGCCGATGGCTTTACCGAACTGCTTTCGTTCCTTCGCGTACTTGATACTTGCATCGAGAGCACCCTGGGCAATGCCGACTGAAAGCGCGGCAATACCGACCCGGCCTCCATCCAGCACTGCAAGCGCCTGCTTGAAACCATCACCTGCTTCACCAATAAGATTTTCGCCGGGAACGCGGACATTATCAAATAAAAGCGTCGCCGTATCACTGCTTCGGAGGCCGAGCTTGTTTTCCTTCTTGCCGATGGTAAATCCTTTCATCCCCTTTTCAAGAATGAATGCGGAAATACTGTTTTTTCCCTTTGAGGCATCGGTCATCGCCATAATGACATACGTTGACCCGACGGAACCCTGCGTGATAAACGTCTTGCTTCCGCTGATGACCCAGTCTTTTCCGTCGCGTGTTGCCAGTGTTCTCATTCCGCCTGAATCACTTCCAGAACCCGGCTCCGTGAGTCCCCAGGCGCCCAGCTTCCGTCCTGATGCTAGATCCGGAACAAACCGCTTCTTTTGTTCATCGTTGGCAAAAGCCATGATGTGGCCCGTACATAAACTGTTGTGGGATGCAACCGTCAGCGCGACTGAAGGATCGACCTTTGCAATCTCTTCAATGATCACAATCGCTTCAAGGTCGGAAAGTCCTGCGCCACCAAGCTCTTCAGGCCAGATGATCCCCATGAAACCAAGTTTTCCCAATCTGTCAGTTATTTCAAATGGAAACTCTTGTGACTCATCGTACTTCATCACCACGGGACGCATTTCATTTTCCGCAAAATCGCGGGCGAGCTGCTGCACCGCCTTCTGACTGTCGGACATGGTAAAATCCAAACCTGTTCCCGTCATGGTGTTTTCACTGGACATGCACACTCCTCATGAGTTTATTGGTTCTTGAAATTCCGAAGCAGTTCTTCCGCCAGCGCGTACGGCGTTGAATGAAGTTCCAGCACGTGATCAATTTTTGAAGAAAGCAACGACGCCCGTTCCGGGGTCCAGAAGTCAATCTTGAACCTGTCGGCAATCAATTCGCGTACACGGTCATCAAGGCGCTTGCGACGTTTCTGCACCAAACCGCCGCCTGATTCAAGAAACGAACGATGCTCGGCGATTTTCGCGACAATCTCCTTCGTCCCGATGCCATCACTTGCAATGGATTTGAGAACATCGGGCATCCAGTGGTCTGCCTTGCGAAAATGAAGAATCATTTTCAGCGACATGACCGCCTGATCGGCTCCTGCGCGATCCGCTTTGTTGAGGACAAAGAAATCGGCAATCTCCATGAGTCCGGCTTTCATTGCCTGGATGGAATCACCGGATTCGGGAACGAGCACGACAACCGTCGTATCCGCCGCGCCGGCAATATCCAACTCTGATTGTCCCACGCCGACGGTTTCAAAGATAATGATGTCCTTACCCGCTGCATCAAGTATATCAGCAGCTTCGATGGCTTTCTTGCTTAACCCGCCGAGACTTCCCCGGGATGCCATGCTTCTGATAAAAACCCCCTCGTCCATCTCAACGTCGGTCATACGAACGCGGTCACCAAGCAATGCGCCACCGGTAAACGGGCTCGTCGGGTCAACAGCAATGATACCAACCGTAAGTCCTTGCGAGCGGTATTCCTGGGCAACTTTGTTGGTGATGGTACTCTTGCCGGCACCGGGCGGACCGGTAATCCCAATGCGGTACGCGTGACCGGTTTTCGGATAGACTGCGCCGAGAAGTGCGTCGGCGTCTTTGTTTTCATTTTCGACTGCAGAAATCGCACGCGCAATGGCGACACGGTTGCCGCCAAGCAGCTGACTGATATTCGCCGCGCCATTATGCGACATTCACCCGACCACTCTTGAAGAAATCCACCGTTCTGCTCAACCCTTCCTCGAGTGAAACCGTCGGTTTCCATCCGAGAACCCTTGAAGCTTTTGACGCGTCGAGAACGCTTCTCATCTGTTCACCCTTTTTTCCATCCTTGTGCTGGCGCTTGATGGAAGTCCCGGTCAACACGGCAAGCCGGTCAAAAAGCTGGTTGACATTGGTTTCAATTCCCGTCCCGATATTGAACGAATCGGAACCGGGATGTTCCAACGCGAGAACATTCGCCTTCACAACATCACCTACGAATGTGTAGTCGCGCGTCTGCTTTCCATCACCATTCACAATGGCCTGTTCATTTCTGAGCATTTTTGTTGTGAAGATGGCGATCACGCCTGCTTCTCCACCGGGATTCTGGCGCGGTCCGTAGATATTCGCGTAACGCATGTTCGTGAAATCGATACCGTACACAACTTTGTAATAGAAGAGATACTGTTCACTGCTGAGCTTTGCGACGCCGTAGGGAGAAATCGGCCGGCACGGATGTGTTTCGTCCGCGGGAAAGGCATCCTGTTCTCCGTAGATCGCGCCGCCGCTCGAGGCGAAGATAACGCGCCGAAGCCCTGACTTTGCCCCGGCTTCCAGGAGATTCAGTATGCCGATGATGTTCACGGAAGCATCAAACGCGGGATCTGCCACCGAGCGCCGGACATCCATCTGCGCAGCGTGATGATTCAACACCTCGCATCGTTCCCTCTGACATACTTCTTGAACCTTAACCGCATCACGGATATCAAGCTGATGAAATGTCGCTTTGGGGTTTATGTTTTCTCTTTTCCCCGTCGAAAGATCATCAACGATACACACTTCGTGTCCACGTGCGATGTAGGCGTCAACGATATGCGACCCGATAAATCCGGCGCCGCCTGTTACCATTACTTTCATGTATTCTCCAACATTCTCTTGTCTTTAACGGGTTACTTCAATCGCTTTGCGTCCGATATCGTGCCGGTAGTGCATGCCGTGAAATGAAATTGTGTGAACGCCTTCGTACGCTTTTTCAATCGCATGTTCCATTGATCCGTCATGTACTGTCGCAGTCACGCCCAACACTCTTCCACCGGCAGTGACAATGGAATTCCCTTCGCGCTTCGTACCAGCATGAAACACCGTCACACCCGGAAGAGAACCGGCTTCACTCAAACCGGAGATTTCGTGACCAACCGGATATGCATCAGGGTAACCATCGGAAGCAAGAACAACACAGACTGATGAACCGCGAACCTCCTGATGTTCCGTCCTCTCGCCCATACTCCAAGTCGCCGATGCGTACAGCAACTCGAACAGATCTCCTTCATACAGCGGCAATACAACCTGCGTTTCAGGGTCGCCAAAGCGGCAATTAAATTCAACCACCTTCGGCCCGCTCTTCGTCAACATGAGCCCGACATACAAACATCCGGTGAACGGACAGCCCTCAAGCGCCATTCCATTCAACGCCGGTTCAACAATTCCGGAAATGACGTCAGAGAGAACACCGGAGGTTACCACAGGCGTCGGAGCGAAAGCCCCCATCCCCCCCGTGTTCTTTCCCTTGTCATCATCAAAAACGCGTTTGTGGTCTTGCGCAGGTGCGAGAATCGTGAATCTCTTCCCGTCTGTAACCGCGAACACGGATGCCTCCGTCCCTTCCAGAAATTCCTCGATGACGATGGCGTTCCCCGCAGAACCGAAGGCATGTTCCTCGAACATCATGTTCAGCGCAGATTGAACATCATCGCGACTGAAGCAAATGATGACGCCCTTTCCTGCCGCAAGACCATCAGCTTTGATCACGAGCGGAAGAGAGCGTGCGTCGGCATAGCGAATCGCTTCCCGTAGTTGATCCGCCCGAAACACTTCATGCGCGGCGGTAGGAATATTGTGGCGAAGCATGAATTGTTTTGCCCACACTTTGCTTGATTCCAGGCGCGAGGCCGCTTTCGACGGACCAAAGATTGCAATGTTTCTTTCCCGAAACACATCCACAATACCGGCCGCGAGCGGTTGCTCGGGTCCAACGACAACAAGGTCAATCTGTTTTTCCACGGCGAATGCCAGCAATGCCTGCACATCCGTTTGCTTGATGGGAACGCAGACCGCGTGTTGTTCAATCCCCGGATTGCCGGGAGCACAATAGAGGTTGTTCACGCGGGGGCTTTGAGCCAGTTTCCACACAAGCGCATGTTCCCTTCCGCCTGAACCTATAACGAGAACATTCATCTACGGCTCAAAAATAGAATTGAATACCTTCACCAGCGATCCAGTCAGATTCACGCGGTTGTACTTCTCCACCACGTCGCGACTCAATCCTTTCAGCGTCCCGTTGTGATATTCCTGAATGTACTTTCCCAACGCTTGCTTGATTGCTTCAATATCTCCCGGAGGAACAACCGTCCCGCCGGCTTCAAGGATTGCCTGTTTCATAAAACCATCCGGCGCAAGGCCAAGAACCTGTTTCCCGGAGCCAAGATATTCGTACAGCTTCCCCGGCGAACTTACCGTATCACCGACAATCATCCACAATAAATCCGAGGAAAGCAGATATCGAATGCACTCCCGGTGCGGAAGATATCCTGTTATCGTAACGACCTCTTTGAGGCCAAGTTGTTCAACCAGCTTCTGATGCTCATCCCTGAAGTTCCCGACAAAAACTGCCTCAACAGACGATGCCAGCGACGGTTGTTCCCGGATCAGAGCATGTAAAGCTCTTAAAAAACTCTCCGGCGTGCGGTCCTGCCAGAAAATTCCTGCGTAGGTTATCCGCATTTTCCGCGGATGACCATTGGCGGAAACCTGCAGAGGTTCGACATTGAAATCTTCCGGATCGTATCCTTGCGGGATGATTTCAATATCGTGGTATGAGAGAAGCCGGTAGCGCTTGAGAAGCAATTCCTTGACACGGCGATTCGTGGTAACAACATGACTGCTTGCACGCAATGCTTCGCGCTCCAAAACAATGTGGCGCCATTTGTGCAGCGGCGTTGCATAAAACTTGAAGGGCGAGTCAACCCACGGGTCACGATAATCAAACACCAGCGGTTTGTTGATCTTCTCCTTAATCTCCCTGCCGATCAGCAACGAGGTAAACGGGGGCGCCGTGCAAAAAATCAGGTCAAAGGCCTTTTCCCTGTGCAAGCGAAGCGCCTGCGCGACAGCTTCCTTGCGCCAACCAATCTTATTGTCGGGGATGAAGAATGTATCACTGACACGGCTCAACCATTTGCGCGTCCGCTCCGGCGGAAGTTTGACAGCTTCTTTTGTTGCAAGATACTTGCCCGGTCCGGCAGCGGCAGTTCTGACGACCTCAATTCCATTCTCCTCAACTTCTTTGATGAGCGATTCATCATATGCGTAGTATGCAACAGGATCGACCGTGAGGACCGTGGGTTGCCAGCCGAATTGGGGAAGATACTTTACAAATTTGAGCGTTCGCTGAACGCCGCTCAAGCCCATGGGGGGAAAATAATAAGCCACGACCAGAACTTTTCGCAACTCAGTCAAGACGGCTCCTACACAACAATCAATTCTTTGGGAGATTTGGTCAGAATCCTGCACCCGCGATCTGTCAATACAACGTCATCTTCGATTCGTACGCCGCCAACTCCGGGGATGTACACGCCGGGTTCAATGGTAACGACAGAACCTGTGCGCAATCGTTCTTTGCTGAGCGAGGAAATCCGCGGTGCTTCATGCACGGAAAGGCCGAGTCCGTGGCCAAGCGCGTGGGTAAAGAACTTGCCGAAACCACGTTTTCCTATTCGCGTCCGTGCAACCGCATCGAGGTCGGAAGCGATCATACCGCCGTGTGCGGAATCAACCGCGGCCTGCTGCGCCTCGCGCACTGTTTCATACATTGCGCGCATGCGCCGGGTAACACGTCCCACCGCAATCGTCCTGGTCAGGTCGGAGTTGTAACCGTTCACAACACATCCGAAATCCAGCACGACAAACTCCCCGCTCCGGATTTTCTTCGATGTCGGTCGCGCATGAGGCAGCGCTCCACGAGCACCGCTGGCGACAATCGGTTCGAACGAATCCTTTTCAGCGCCAAGCTTTTTCTGCCGGAACGAAATCTCCGCGGCAACATCATTTTCCGACATACCGTCTGTAATCAGGTCCGTTATTTCCCGAAACACTGTATCCGTAATCCTTGCGGCAGAGCGCATGGCATCGATTTCTACTTCCTGCTTTGCCAGCACGACCTCCTCGACAAGACCGGTCGTACCGACGGGCGTAACGCGAGGAAACAGTTTCTTGAGAACCCGGTATAGCGCATGGCTGGTGTGCGCCGATTCAAATGCAACGCGTTTCAAGCCCGCCAGGAGTTTTTGGCTTGAAGCTTCCTCAAGCAATGGCTTTGTCGTAATGATGCGATTCCAACCCTGCACCTCATCACGGCTTTGCAATGTGTACCGTGTATCGGTGATGAAGAAACGACGTCGAGCCCCCAGAATCACGAGAGCATTGGAGCCGGAAAAGCCGGTCAGGTACCGGATATGCGGAAGGGATGACACGACAAGCGCATCGAGACGCCGCCGCCGCAATTCTCCCTGCAATTGTTCAATGCGCCGGTTGATCACGGAATACAATCAGAGATGATAATTGGGGGCTTCCTTGGTAATGGAGATATCGTGGGGATGGCTTTCGCGCAAACCGGCGTCCGTCATGCGCACGAAACGTCCCCTTGTTTTCAGCTCGGCAATGGTTCCGCAACCGCAGTATCCCATGGCCGCCCTCAATCCGCCGATCATCTGGTACACAATTTCACCAAGCGGACCTTTGTACGGCACACGACCTTCAATGCCCTCAGGGACAAGCTTCTGAATATCATCCTCGACATCCTGAAAATAGCGGTCTTTGCTTCCTTCCTTCATTGCCTCGATGGAGCCCATTCCACGATACAGCTTGTAGCTCCTGCCTTCGTACAGTATTTTTTCTCCGGGACTTTCATCCACTCCTGCAAAGAGTCCGCCGATCATAACGCTGTCAGCACCGGCGGCGATGGCTTTCGCTATGTCACCGGTTTGTTTGATTCCGCCATCGGCAATAACGGGGACTCCGGACCGTGCCGCGGCTTTTGCACATTCCAGAATCGCCGTCACTTGCGGAACTCCTACGCCTGCCACAACGCGCGTGGTGCATATCGAGCCGGGACCGATGCCGACCTTTACTGCATCAGCCCCTGCACGAATGAGATCGCGCGTTGCCTCACCTGTTCCTACATTCCCGGCGATGATTTCGAGATCGCTGAATTTCTTTTTGATCGACGTGACGGCTTCGATTACGCCTCGTGAATGTCCGTGTGCGGTATCGACGACGACAAGATCAACATCAGCGTTCACCAGTGATTGTACGCGCTCAAACGTATCACGGGTAACTCCCACAGCTGCGCCAACACGAAGACGGCCATGTTTGTCCTTGCAGGCATTCGGATGGCGTTTCTTCTTCAGAATATCTTTGAAAGTAATCAGTCCGCGCAATACGCCGTTTTTGTCAACAACCGGGAGCTTCTCGATTTTGTGCTGCTGAAGAATCCGTTCCGCCTGATCAAGCTTTGTTCCAACCGGCGCTGTGATGAGATCTTCCTTGGTCATGATTTTTGCAACAGGTTGATCCTCATCGGGTTCAAAACGCAAATCCCGGTTCGTGATGATCCCGATAAGCACATTGTTGCCGTCAACCACCGGTATCCCCGAGATCTTGTACTTGTTCATCAATGAGATAACGTCGCGCACTTTTTGTTGGGGCTTGACGGTGACGGGCTCAAGGATCATTCCGCTTTCCGAACGCTTCACTCGGTCAACCTCCTCGGCCTGGCGCGCAATGCTCATGTTCTTGTGCAAGATTCCCATGCCGCCTTCACGAGCCATCGCGATAGCCATCGCTGATCCGGTCACGGTATCCATGGCGGCACTGAGAAGCGGAATCTGGAGACGTATGGTGCGGGTGAGGCGTGTGGAGGTACTAACATCGCGTGGAAGAACTTCCGACTTTGCGGGAAGGAGAAGAACATCGTCGTAGGTAAGAGCTTCACCTATGATCTTTTGATTCATAATCCTGT
>CAZJYO010000003.1:0-32304 GCA_964550275.1 uncultured Chitinophagales bacterium | reverse complement strand
CGTTGATGACATCATACCAGATAGTCTCGGGAAGCCATTCCGCGGGTATCGGCTTCTGCGCGCAGTGAGTGAAGATGGTCCATTCGCGCAGATCGGCCGTTGGGTGCAGGACACACTTCTTATCTATGAATTTATTGACAGGGGCGAAGATATCGGCGGGCTCAAAAACAATGTGCGCTATTACTACAGACTTCTCGCCTTCGATGAAGGATCTCCACAGCTCAAACTTGATCCGATGGAGTCCGATGCTGTTAACGGCATGAATGCTCTCAGTGTCATTCCAGCGGGTGGCGGCGTTGGCATCCTTGCGTCCGGGACGTTGGGCGACGTTGGAGAGCCCTACTTCAAACCGTTGAACGTCACCAACTTCAACACGCTCCTGAGCGGAAAAACGGTTACGCTTTCAATTACTGCATCCACGGATGGAGAGCGCTACACCATGCCGGTGACCGTGAGAGACAGTGTTAGTGGTCAAGTGCAGAACACCATCCTTGACCCGAATCTGTTTGTGCATGGTTCCCCTGCAACGGCAGGAATAAAGGAAGGTATCCTGCGGATTGAAAACATCTTCGCGCTCGGTGCATCGGACATCGAATTGCCTTACAGGTTCGAACAGCTTGCTGATTCATTCCACATTGAACCTCCAGTTATCCAATCTTCGGGCGGCGCGGACACTCCTGTGCTCATCCGTGACTCACTCAACTACACGGGAATCCGCACCATAACTCCCTACACAAATTCGCAACGGGCCGTGCGCGTTGAGTTCATTGCCGGAGGGATTGACACCATTGACCGGACCGCAGGGCTCATCTTTGAATACCTGAATGTCCGCGTTGTGGACTCTGCCACAGATAGCATACTCACCCCAGGCATAGACTATACGTTTACATCCATTGGGGTTAAAGTGAACGGTTTCTTCCAACGTCCCATGAGAAACAACCATTACTACCACATCGATACGCTTGCAAATGGGGACCGTTGGGAGTTCGGGCATGTGTTGTCGATGGCGGGATCAATCGTCGCGTTTGACTTTCCTGATCGGGGAATTGGATCCGGAAGGCCGGGATTGCCGTTCCCGTGGGGTAGTGCGCACAGGCGCGGGACGCGGGACTTCGAGATTGGAGATGTGGTGAACATTGTCTGGGCTGGAGGTGTGCGAGCGGTTTTTCCGAGGAATGCCGTGGTGAACCTGACCGGCGGTGCGGGCGGCTTTGAGGCAGTAACAAACGAGATGCTTGACAAAGTCAGGATCGTTCCGAATCCCTACGTTGTTCGCCATGAAGCACAGCGTAATGACAGGCGTGTTTATTTCAACTATCTGCCCGATGAATGCACAATCCGAATCTACACCGTAGCGCTTGATCTCGTGAAGACCATTCATCACCAGGGCGGTTCACGCGAGGAGTGGGATCTGACAACGGAATTGGGACAACTGGTGGCAAGCCAGATGCTTTTCGCACACATCGAGTCTGAAGGCAAGAATACCATTAAGAAATTTGCCGTGATTGTGGGGAAATAACCACGACAACGCGAACGCCATGAACAAAACCTCGGCCTTCATTCTGCTTGCACTTCTGTGCGCAACTGCCAACGCACAATCCTTTGAGAACGCGGGGGCTTCCGGCGCGCAATTCCTGAAGATCGGCGTTGGCGCTCGCGCAATGGGAATGGGCGGGGCGTACGCATCCGTCACCGGCGATGTTGCCTCACTCGCATGGAACCCCGCGGGCATCGGCACCATTGAGCAATTTTCCATCTCCGCTCAACACACGCCATGGGTTGCAGAAACCGACCACAACTTTATTGGTTTGGTTGTTCCGGTAAACGAACAGTTCGCTTTGGGCTTCCACACCATTTTTCTCACAACGGACAAGGTGGAAATTACCACCATTGACCTTCCCGAAGGAACGGGTCAGTTTTACGATGCCTCTGATCTCGCCGTTGGCCTGACCTCTTCCGTGCGGCTGACGACGCAACTGACATTTGCCATGACCATCAAGCACGTAGAGGAACGAATTTACGACCTCAAAAGTGGCGGCCTCGCGATCGACGCCGGGGCTTCCTATGACACCGGATTTAGGAGCCTTGCGATTGGTTTTTCAATATCGCACTTGGGGCTCGATCAGACGTTTTCAGGAAAGTCGCTGGAAGTGCACTACGATCCCGGGACACCCGGCGAGCCGCAAACCTCTGCGGAGTTACAGACCCTTGCATTCAGCTTGCCCCTACTCTTTCGGGCAAGCGGTTCGTTTGATGTATTCCGCATGGTTGATGAAGCAATCCCGAACCACAAGCTCCTCTTCGCGTTTGATTTCATCCAGGAATCCGACTCCCAGGAACGTGTTGCCATCGGCGCAGAGTATGGCTTGTACGATGCCGTTGCATTCCGAACGGGATATCTGCTGAACGCGGATGAACTCAGCTGGTCTGCGGGTGGTGGCGCGAGAATCTCGATGGATGACTTTGATGTGAGCTTTGATTACGCCGCAAGCTCGCTCGGACGATTCGGGCTTGCACATAGAATCGGATTGAATGTTGTGGTGAAGTGATTATCCCGTAGAGACTCACCGTAGAGACGTAGCATGCTACGTCTCTACGGTGATAAAACAATGTATCAACAATGACCCTCTTCAAAGAAACATACCGCATCGAATCCGCAAGATTGCGTGAATGGGATTACGCGTGGCCATGGTGGTATTACGTCACCATCTGCACGAAAGGGGCAGTGGAGTGTTTCGGCAGAGTCGTTGACGGCGAGATGGTCCTTTCGCCGTTGGGGGAGATTGCGCGGTCGTGCTGGGGGGCAATTCCGGGCCACCTCTCTTATGTTGACCTCGATGTTATGCAGATCATGCCAAATCATATTCACGGGATCATAATTCTCAAAGAGGATCCCCGTAGAGACGTTGCAAGCAACGTCTCTACGAATGCGTCCGCGATGTCCCGCATATCCCCGAAACGGGGATCGCTTGGGGTCGTTGTGCGTTCGTATAAATCTGCTGTCACCCGGTGTGCGCACCGTTATGGTTTCCCTTCGTTTGCATGGCAGTCTCGCTTTTATGATCACGTCATTCGGCATGAACGCGATCTTGCGCGCATCCGGACATATATCACAAAGAATGTACTCGCATGGACTTTGGACAGAGAGAGGGTGGTTCGGTGAACGGTCTGTGCGTGGCAGTCATTCTGTTCTTCGGAAGCACCGCGCTGGCCGGTACAACAGGAAGGATTGCCGGTTATGTTCGCGACAAAGCAAGCGGAGAGCCGGTCATTGGAGCAACGGTAAGCATCGCCTCTACAAAGCTTGGTGCTTCTACGGATGTAGATGGTTTCTACCGCATTGACAATGTTCCCGCCGGGCCCCATGAAGTCCAATGTTCATTTATCGGATTCAGAACCGTCATCACCAAGTCGGTGTACGTAAAGCCGGATCTCAAAACCACTCTCGATATCGAGCTTGAGGAATCCACCATTGAACTCGGTGATGTTGTAATCGTTGCCGAGCCCCCACTCATTCAAAAGGACGTAACGGGCACAACATATAGCGCAACATCCGAAACATTCACTGCCCTTCCGGTAAGCGATGTTTCTGACATTATCGGTCTCCAACCTGGTACAACTGCGGAGAATAACATCCGCGGCGGGAAGACCACAGAAGTTGTATACCTCCTCGACGGATTGCCCGTGCAAGATCTCATTGAAGGCGGAGCAGGATCCATTTCACCACAAAGTTCGATTGCCGACATCGCCATTCAAACGGGCGGTTTTGATGCGGAGTATGGGAATGCACTCTCGGGCGTCATCAACGTGATTACAAAACGCCCCGGCGAACAGCATTCGGTGTCGATGCGTGCCGAGGCCGATGACCTCTGGGGCGGGGAACAAGTTGATCATCGAGGTGAAGTTGACATGTTTGCAAGCGGACCCATTGTCAGCAATCTCTCCTATGTTGGAAGTGTGGATGTCATTCTCACCGACACTCGATGGTGGCAAGACCTGTCGCACTTTTATGATTCACCAATTTCCACCACCGTCAGTGGCCTTGGCAAGCTGGATTACCAACCGTCATCGGTCGCGAAGTTGACCGGACAGTTCCTCTATTCCTACAATCGGTTTAAGGACTATGAGTTCACCTGGCGATTCAACCTTGACGGATTGCCGGCGCGCAAGCAGGAAGGATACCGGGGGGCAATCCTCTTCAATCATACGCTCTCAAAGGATTTTTTCTACACGGCAAGTTTCAGCAGGTATGTACTCAACGGAGAAATTAACGACAGTGACCGTGGTGCAATAGATACCACGTTATATCAATGGGATTTTTTCCTGCAGTACATTGTCGACGGCAACAGATCCTGGTGGGCGAGGAACTCGCAGGCGCACAACATGCTCAAAGCCGATGGAACCCTGCGGGTTAGCGATCAACATGTGTTGAAGTTTGGCGGTGAGTTTACGGTCCAAGAGATTGAGGCAGATATTGTCCGGTATGAACCCGTGGTCAATGTTTTTGGAAAGCCCTTTGTCAACAAACCGTTATTGAATTACAGCACCGATTACCGTTATTTCCCGCGCATGGGAAACGTTTACCTTCAGGATAAGATGGAACTGAGTAAGGACGGAATGCTTCTCAATATCGGACTTCGATACGAATTCTTAGACCCGAGGGCCGAGCGCCCGACCGCTGAGCGCGTTCCTCTTCCGGGTAACGAATACGAAACGCGGATCACCGGATTCACTCCGGCTTCTGTCAAGCATTTATTCAGTCCGAGGATTGGTTTCGCGGCTCCATTCTCCACACAGGGTTACCTGTTTATCAACTACGGGGTCTATTATCAGTTCCCTCTCTTTGACTACCTGTATTCAGGGTTGAACAATACGAGCCTAAAGAGCGGAGTGGGTGTTTTGGTGGGAAACCCCGATCTCAAACCTGAGCGCACGCGCTCGTGGGAGATGAGCATCCGGTACGCGCTCAAGAACAAGATTGTCTTGGCCGGAACTTACTTTCACAAGGAGACGACAAACCTGATCGACGTAAAAACCTTCGTCCCAACAAATGCGCGCGTGGCTGGCGATTACGGGTTCGCTGAATTTGTGAACAGTCCGTATGCTCTGGCAAGCGGAATTGAACTCTCTGTTGCGCGTGAAGAGGGCGGGCCACTGACAGGGTCCTTGTCGTACACCTATATGAATGCCGAGGGCATCAGCGAGAATGCACGAGGTGGTCTACAATACTACCAGTGGGGTATTGCTGTGCCGGGGATACCGTATCCATTGAGCTGGGACCAGCGCCATACGGTGAAAGCCACCGGGTTGCTACAGTTGCCCTGGGAAATGTTGCTCTCGGTTACGTGGGTGTACCACAGCGGGAGGCCATACACCTACTATCCTTCCAGCGATGGATTCACTCCCGATGATCCGGATATGGAGTTTGAACCGAACAACGCACGGCTTGAAGACTACAACTTGCTTAATGCCAAACTCAGCAAGTCAATCAGCTTTGGTGCAAATGAGAAACCATGGTTGCGCATGAACATTTACCTTGACACAAGGAATGTCTTCAATGAACGAAACGTCCGTTGGGCTGATTCTGCGGGAAGGGTTGGAGGAGAATTGGGCGACCTGACTGCTGGGGATGCTTGGAGGCGCGTACGGCTTGGCCTGCGTGCTGAAATCTAACTTCCATCTTTTCTGATCATCCATATTGACCGTTGTACGAGGGCACCAAGAACACACAGCCCGACACAGTAAACTCCTGCATCGGGCTGGTGGGCGTACTGGGGGACTGTACGTCCGTTTGGTTACCGCGTTACCTTTCTTAGTCCATAATTTTTCGCAAGAAGACGGGCCTGCCCGACTCCTTAGTCCATTATTTTTCTCAGAAAGGCGGGCTTCTCAGAATCCTCCTTGTCAATCTTCTGCCGGTCCAGCACATTCTGGGGATTTCCGGAGTGGGTGCTGATCTCCATGCCGCGGCGAATGAACGTGGGGGTCTCAAGCTTCTTCAGATCTTCAAAGCCCGACGGCACCCGCTCGATCGGCTTTGAAATTTTTTGGGGCCTGAGTGCGACGCCGCTTCCTTTCCGGTTAAACCCTGTCGCGATCACCGTCACCATCACCTCATCGTCATTCATATTCTCGTCCACCACAGCGCCGAGGATGACGTTTGCTTCTTCGCCCGCCGCCTCATGAATAATTTCGGTTGCCTCATCCACTTCCACGAGTGACATCGAGGAACCGCCGGTGATGTTCACCAGCACTCCCTGGGCACCGGCAATCGAAACGTCTTCCAGCAACGGGCTGGAGATTGCAGCATGCGCGGCTTCCACTGCGCGGTTCTCGCCTTTCGCAAGCCCCGAACCCATCACTGCGTCACCCATTTCCCGCATCACTGTCCGGACATCGGCAAAATCCACGTTGATCAAGCCGGGAACCGTAATGAGTTCGGAGATACCCCGGGTCGCGCCGTACAACACCTGATTCGCAATATCAAACGCTTCGCGCAAAGGCGTTGTCCGCTCAACGATATTCAGAAGCTTCTGATTCGGGATAACAATCAGCGTATCGACCTGCTTCTTCAATTCTTCGATGCCTGTTTCGGCCTGCTGCATGCGCCGCTTGCCTTCGCACTGGAACGGCCGCGTCACAATCCCAACGACGAGCGCGCCGATACTCTTGGCGATGTTTGCCACCAAGGGCCCGCCGCCCGTTCCCGTGCCGCCGCCCATGCCCGCCGTAACAAACACCATGTCGCTACCGGCAAGCGCCCGCGCGATTTCATCGCGGTCTTCCTCGACAGCGCGGTGGCCGACGGAAGGATCAGCGCCCGCGCCAAGACCGCGCGTCAGGTTCTTGCCAATCTGGATTTTGTTCGGCGCATGGTTGCGTTCCAGCGCCTGTGAGTCGGTGTTGATGGCAAAAAAGTCAACGCCGTGCAGACCCTTGTGGATCATGCTGTTCAGTGCATTTCCTCCGCCGCCGCCAACGCCAACAACACGAATCTTTGCGCCACGATCGAGGTAATTATCTAATTCGATCACTGGTAACTCCTCTTCTTTATGTGTGTGATGGGATAACTGTTTTCTCTTTTCGTTTGTCCATACAGCTTACAACTGGTCGAACCATTCTTTCATTTTGTTTGTCACGCTTGTAAACCTGTTATCCTTCGCGGGCTTGCCGTGTACCACCGAGCGATCCTGATGCTTGAGTCCGTGCATTACCAGCCCGACGCCGGTAGAGTACGCGGGATTTTCAATCTCACGCACGAGTCCTCCGGCGAAGCCGGTCGGTATGCCGATCTTCACGGGCATCGAAAGCACCTCACGCGCAAGGTCAGCGGTGCCGCGAACAAGCGCTCCGCCGCCCGTCAACACGATACCCCCTGAAAGATGTTTGGAATACCCCGATCGCTTTATTTCCAACGCTGCAATTTCAAAAATTTCCTCCATGCGCGGCTGAATTATCTGCGCGAGCAGTTTCGTCTCAATTTCAATCGGCGAGCGACCTCCGACACCCGGAAGAATGATGGTCTCGTTGTTGGAAACCGAGGGGAGATACGCGTATCCGTGGTCGCGCTTCAACCGTTCCGCCTGCTCGCTCAGAATGCCAAGCCCCTTGCGGATATCATCCGTCACTTTTTTCCCGGCAATGCCGATCACCGCCGTGTGGCGGATCGTGCGCTCTTCAAAGACCGCAAGGTCTGTTGTGCCGCCGCCGACATCAAGCAGGGCAATGCCGACCTCCTTCTCTTCATCATCAAGAACGGAGTAGCTTGAGGCGAGCGGTTCGAGCACCATGTCGCTTACTTCAAGCCCGGCGCGCTGAACACACTTGTAGATATTTTGCGCTGCGCTGACAAGACCGGTAATGATATGCACGCTGGCTTCCATGCGGACGCCCGCCATGCCGAGTGGATCATACACGCCATCCTGCCCGTCAATGATGAACTCCTGCGGAATCACATGGATGATCTTTCTGTCGGAAGGCAAAGCAACGCGCTTCGTATCCTCGATCAGCCGGTCAATGTCCGCCTGTGTGACTTCGTTTTCCGGACCGCTGATACTGACAACACCGCGGCTCTGGAAGCTCTGGATATGGTCGCCTGCAATGCCCACAATCACCGACTTGATCGCAACGCCGGATTGCGCCTGTGCCTCATTGACGGCATTGCTAATCGACCTGATGGTCTTTTCGATGTGGGTAACCACGCCGCGCATCATCCCTTCGGAGGGACTGCGCCCCACACCGAGAATGTTCACCCTCCCATGTTCATCGGTCCCCGCAACAACGGCACATACCTTGGTGGTGCCAATATCCAGACCTACGATGATGTTGTCCATGGTGCTTTCCTTGTTAAGTATCGTGAGTTGAAGAATTCGTTTGCTCTGTTTTGTCTTCATCGCCATCCGGGTTGTGTTTCCTCCGGTCAATGACCTGGTCCTGATAGCGCACGTCGATGTACTGCAATGCCGAGACGCCGTGCTGTGTTACAAAAGAATCCCAGAATGCATCCAGCTTAAGCAGTTTCTCCGCGGGTGCATCATTTCCGAAAATCACGGGGACGCCGTATTCAGCGCTGTAGAGAACCATGTCCTTGCCCCGCTCAACATGTACTTCGGAAATGGTGTGATACAGCTCTTCATCCAATTGCTTCGCGACAAGAATGAGCTCCAGCGCGTCGAGCAGGTCCTGCCGTGACGTCTTCTTTCCGGAAGGAAGGTCGGCCGCCTTGAAAACACCCGTGATAACGGGGAGATCAAACAGGTGCTCTGACCGCGCAGGCGGAAGCACAAACCCCTCCTCATCCAGATATTTGAGCTTGCCCATCGCAACAGCCGCAACTGGTTCACGCTCCGTAATCTCGATCCGGATGTTATCCGGCACTTCACGGTTCACGGATGCCGTGCGAATAAACGTGTGCGCTTCAAGACGCCTTCTCACTTCAAACAAATCCACCGAGAACAGATTCTGTTCCTTCTCCAGCTTCGCAAGCTTGAGCACTTCCGCGGTCGAGACAACCCTGTTACCCTCCACGATAATGTTGTGAACGGGGAGATCGTTCTTCCAGATATTGGCCAGAAGCGTGCCTGCCACAACTCCTCCGGCTACCAGAAGAAGGAGGAGAACCGGCTTTTTGCTTTTGCGCTTTTGCTGTTGAGCCGGATCCATCAGTCGGCGTTCTTCAAGCTTTTGATAAACTCCTCGCCGTACTTCCAGATATCGCCGGCGCCCATCGTGATGATAATGTCGCCCGGTTGTTTCATGCCCATGAGGAAGCCGGGAACCTGTTTCTTGTCGGGAACATAATGCACGTTTTTGTGGCCGAACCCTTTTGCTGCATTTGCTATCAACTCGCCGTTGATTCCCTGAATCGGCTCTTCACGCGCCGGGTACACATCGGTAAGGACAAGGACATCGGCGTTGAAAAATGATTTTCCGAACTCATCATAGAAATCGCGTGTGCGTGAATACAGGTGCGGCTGAAAAACACAGACAACGCGTCTGCGCCATCCCGACTTTGCGCCGGCAAGCGTTGCGCGGATTTCCGTCGGATGATGGGCATAGTCATCAACAACGGTAATCCCGTGAAGGTCCGCCTTCACCTCCCAGCGCCTGAACACCCCGGTAAATTTCTCGATGCCCGCCTTCACCTTCGCGAAAGGCACGCCAAGTTCCAGCCCGACCGCGATCGCGGCGAGAGCGTTTTGCACGTTGTGCTTTCCGGGAATCTGCAGAGTAACTTCCCCAAGGTCTTTTCCGCCGCGAACCACCGTGAAGCGCGACCGGTTTTGATCGTGCACAATATTCACCGCCTGGAGATCGGCTTGCCCGTTCAAACCGTATGTGATGATTTTCTTTTTGATGCGCGACATGATTTCTTGCAGTGCCGGCTCATCAAGACAGAGAACCACAAATCCATAGAACGGCACCTTGGTCGCAAACTGAATGAACGCGCCTTTGATATCGTCGAGGTCGCGGTAGCAATCCAGGTGATCGGTTTCCAGTGTTGTCAGCACTGCGATGGTCGGCGTAATGGACAGGAATGAACGATCAAACTCATCCGCTTCAACAACAATGAAGTCGCCTTTTCCCATTCGCGCGTTTGATCCTGCAAGCCCGTGCAGTCGCCCGCCCACAATCACGGTCGGGTCCACTCCGCCTTCCATCAACACCAGACTGATCATGGAGGTTGTGGTGGTTTTTCCGTGGGTCCCCGCGATGCCAATGCCGTATTTCAGGCGCATGACCTCGGCGAGCATTTCTGCGCGCCTGATCACCGGGATGTTGCGGCGTTTTGCCTCAACGAGTTCGGGGTTATCCGATGGAACCGCCGATGAATACACAAGCGCGTCAACATCCGGCTGAAGATTCGCCGCACTGTGCCCGATAAACACCTTCGCTCCGAGCGATTCAAGACGTTCGGTGTTGTCGCTTGCGGCCCTGTCTGATCCGGTGATCGCGAATTTCTGGTCGAGAAGAACCTCCGCGATCCCGCTCATCCCGATACCGCCGATGCCGACGAAATGCAATTTCTTAATTGATGAAAACATACTTCCCGTGTGTTATCGATCCGTAAATCCCGGGCGCCGCCACCGGGGTTTGTTTCCCCTCGGCGCCCGCTCCGCTATCCTGTTCATTTCGGCAATAAGTTCGTCCGCCCTTTCATAACGCCCGGCGCGAACCCGGACCAGCCGTTTTCTCCCCGCGAGTTTCAGCACGATGACCTGGAACCGCCCGTCCGTTTGAACGCCCATTTCCCTTCCGATGTGCATCCACTCAATGTCCGCCACCTCAACACGCCGTTCGCGAAACCGGTTGCGAAAAATAACCGCTGATTCAACAATCACCAATCTCCGGTTCCGGATGTAATTCAAGATCAGGCTGACGATGGACATCAGCACAAAGAACAGAATCACATACATCAGCGGGTCATTCAGCACATACTCGAACTTCGCTTCAACAAAGTTTCCTCTGATGGCGCCATACACGATGAGCGTCACCAGATAGATGAGCGCCGATTGATAGTAGAAATCGAGCTTGTACCTGAATACCTTCTCCTGCTCAGCCATGACGTGCATCTGCGATGGCAAGAATCGATCGCGCGATTACCGCAGCCGCATCGGGCTTGCCGAGTGCGCGCGCATTGCGCGCCATTATCTCTCGTCGTGGTCCGTCTTTCAGCAAAGCAATCACTTCGTCCGTAAGCCGTGCGTCAACATCCGCATCCGGTATCAGCATGCCGGCGCCATGCCGGCTCATTACTTTTGCGTTCTCCGTCTGGTGATCCGCGGCCGCATGCGGATACGGCACGAGAATGGACGGGATTCCGGCGAGGGTTAACTCGGCCAGTGTCGTCGCGCCCGCCCTGCACAATGCGAGATCGCACGCGGCATACGCATATTCCATATTGTCTATGAACGGCAGCACTTTGACCGCGGGCGTGCTTACCCGGCGCTGAATCATATCGAAATCCTTCGCGCCCGTTTGCCAGAGAATCTGCGCGCCGGCTTCAAGGATGCGTCCGTACCCCCGCAGCATCGCCGCGTTCAACGACGTTGCGCCGAGACTGCCGCCGAATACCAGCACGGTTTGTTTTGCCGGATCCAATCCAAACGATTTGATCGCGTCGCCCCGCGATATTGCGCCCATCGAGGATCGAACGGGATTGCCCGTCACCTTGATGTTGTCCTTCCTCTGCAAAAACTTCGCAGAGGATTCAAATGTGAGGTGAACCTCCGTTGCACGTTTCGAGAGCAACCGCGTTGTGACTCCGGGATAGCTGTTTTGCTCTTGGAGGACTGTCGGTATCCCCATCAATGATGCTGTGTAGACCACGGGACCGGAGACATATCCGCCGGTGCCAACAACGACTGCGGGTTGCACTTTCTTCATGAGTTTATATGACTGGGCAATCGAAACCATCACCTTTACTGGAAACAACACATTTTCTATTGTCAGCTTGCGCTTCAGCCCGCTGATCCAAATCGGTTCAAACGCGTAACCGTGCCGCGGAACCACGCGGGCCTCAATCTTCTCCTTCGTCCCCGCGAAGCAAATCGCCGCCGAGGGTCTCATCCGCCGGATTTCATCGGCGATCGCAATTGCCGGAAATACGTGTCCGCCTGTTCCTCCTCCGGCAAACACAATCGATGTTTTATCTCCCACGTCCGGCAACAATCCGTTTCGGGGGATTCATCACGCCGGTTTGCCTGCAAGCCGCGGCTCAAGCGGTCTTACCCCATCGGGGGCGCTTTGAAGCCGGGGGAACATATCCGTCTGCGATGAAATATTCAGCAACACACCAACCGCGATAGATGAAAACAACATTGACGAGCCGCCATAGCTGACAAACGGCATCGGCAAACCTGTTGTCGGGAGAATACCCAGCGTTACTGCGGCATTCACCAGCGCGTACGATGAAATCGTGAGCGTGATCCCGATCGCGACGTAGCGGCCGAAATCGTCGCGTGCATGCTTTGCTATGCGTATGCCGCGCAGAGTAATCACAAGAAAGAGCGCCATAATAAAGAGGGTGCCGATCAAACCATACTCTTCCCCGACAATGGAGAACACAAAATCGCCGTACGATTCCGGCAGGAAAAGATCCCGTTGCCGGCTTTCGCCCGGACCGAGTCCGAATACTCCGCCGTTGCCAAACCCGATAATGCCCTGCCAGAGCTGGTAATTGGAGCGCTCACCCGATGAGCTGCCGTCAAAAAAGCTCATGATGCGCTTCATGCGGTATGGTGCGCTTACCATGTACACAAGCAGAAGCGGCAGAAGCGATGCAAGTGTGAGCAACAGATGTTTGAAGCGCGCTCCGCCCACATACAGAAGAGCCAGACTGATCCCGAAAATCATCGAACCCGTGCTAAAGTTCGGCTGAAGGAGAACCAACACTGTCACTGTGCCAATCCAAATCATCATCGGGAGAAAACCCGTTTTGAAATCGGCTATGCTCTTCTGCTTTCCGGCAAGAAGAACGCAGAGATGAAAGATCAGCGCGTACTTTGCGAACTCCGACGGTTGAAGGCCGAAGCCGCCGAGGCGGAGCCAGCGCGCCGCGCCCTTGACTTCTCCCCCAAGGCCGAGCGTAACAATGAGTAATACAATCGCACCGATTAACGCCGGCTTTGTCAGCTTCTTGTATTTCTTGTAGTCGACCTTCATAAAGAGGAGGATCGCGCCGAACCCGGCAAGAATTTTGATCGCATGGCTTCCGAGGAGTTTCCCGCTTTCACCGTACTTCTCCAGCGACCACGTCGAGCTTGCGCTGTACACCACGCCCAAACTTAACACCATGAGAATCAGCACGCTGATAAGCACCGACAGATCAATATGATTGCGTTCGGGTTTCACTGACCGAGCTTCCCCACTTCTTCCTTGAACACTCTTCCGCGATGTTCGTAGTTTTCAAACCAGTCGAACGACGCACACGCCGGAGAAAGAAGCACAACATCGCCGCGGGACGCCATGGCCGACGCCGCTGCGACGGCCTCACGCATGGAACCGGCTTCTTTCACCGTCACTACACCCCGAAATGCCTCGATCACCTTTTCTGCTGATTCGCCGATGGCAACAATCCCTCTGGCATTTTTTTGAACAAGGGGAACAAGGGGTTTGTAGTCGTTTCCCTTGTCTCTTCCTCCCATTACAACGATGAGCGGCTTTTCAAAACTCTGCAGCGCATACCACACGGAATCCACATTGGTTGCCTTGGAGTCGTTGACATAGGCAACGCCTTCATACTCGCGGACAAATTCCAGCCGGTGTTCGACGCCCTTGAAGTTCTTCAACGTCGCGCGTAGTGAAGCCATCGAGGCACCAGCCGTGTGCGCTGCGAGCGTGGCCGCCATGGCATTGTACAGGTTGTGACGCCCCTTGATGCTGATCTCATTCGCAGCAACAACATCAACGGTCTCATCTCTAAGGCGAATTTTCATCAGCCCCTGCTCGACGAATGCACCGCTTGCAACAACCGTTGACGCGCTAAACGGAAGCAATCGAACTCCCCCGGGAACCCTCTTTGCAACCTCACGCCTCACCACCTCGTCATCCCGGTTGTACACAAGTGTGTCGCCTGAAGACTGGTGCTGGAAGATTTTGCATTTTGATGCGACATACTTTTCGAACTGATGCTCGTACCGGTCCAGATGGTCCGGCGTAATATTGAGAAGCACGGAGACCTTCGGCCGGAACGACACCGAGGTATCCAATTGAAAACTGCTGATCTCAAGAACCGCCTTGCTGTTCGGGGTCAGGTCACCCACGATTTCCGAAAACGCGACGCCGATGTTTCCTCCCGTTGCCGAAGGAATGCGGGCGTCGCCGAGCATTCGCCCGATCAACGTCGTCGTGGTTGTTTTTCCGTTTGTGCCTGTCACCGCAATGATGTCCGCTTGTGTAAACCAGCTTGCAACTTCCACCTCGCTGACCACGGGAATTTTCTTTTCAACTGCGCGCCTGATCACCGGGGCGTTCACAGGAACGCCCGGGCTCACGACGATCATTTCTGCTTCGAGTGCGCGATCGGTATTGCCGCCAAACTCGCTTTCCACACCCGACGCTTCCAGCTCCGCGGCAAATATTGCCATCGCGGACGCGGCTGATGTGTCGCTGACGAACACGCTCGCGCCGTGTGCCTTCAGCAGGCGCGCAACCGCAACGCCGCTTCTTGCACCCCCGATAACGCTGAACCGTTTGCCCCGGATGTTCGACGGATCCACACTACCGTACCTTGAATGTCGCCAGACTGACAATCATCAGCAGAACCGAGATGATGTAAAACCGTGCGACGATTTTCGGCTCGGGCCATCCCAATAATTCAAAATGATGATGGAGCGGGGCCATTCTGAAAATACGCCGGCCTTCACCGTATTTTTTTTTCGTGTACTTAAAATAACCGCGCTGGATAATCACGGAAAGCGTCTCCGCGAGGAAGACTCCGCCGAGTGTCGGCAACAAGAGTTCTTTCTTGATGAGAACACACAGCGCGCCAATAGCGCCGCCCAACGCAAGCGATCCTGTGTCTCCCATGAACACCTGCGCCGGATAGGAATTGAACCAGAGAAATCCCAGCGCAGCGCCGACAAGAGCCGCGCAATATACGGCGAGTTCGCCGTTCCCGCGCAAGAACGGGATCGTGAGATAATCGCTCAAGACCGCGTTGCCGGAAATGTAACTCATAATACCAAGCGTCAACGCAACAATGCCTACCACGCCAATCGCCAAACCGTCCAGTCCATCCGTGAGATTCACAGCGTTGGATGTTGCCGTAATAACAAACACCACCATCGGCACATAGAGGTAGCTGAAGTCAAACTCTTTGTGCTTGAAAAACGGAACCGTTGTCGATGAGTTGAACTTCCACAAATCCGCATCGATCCAGTGCGGGAAGAAGTAAATGACCCCGCCGACAACGAGCCCGACAAACACTTGTCCGACAATTTTATAGCGTCCGATCAGGCCCTTGGGTTTTTTCTTGATCACCTTGAGATAATCATCGAGAAAACCTACCGCTCCGAGCGCGGCGGTGACAAAAACAATAAGCGCGACATAGACATTGCCGATGTTGCCCCACAGGATCGTGGGCACCAGAACGGACGCAAGAACAATAAGTCCGCCCATGGTTGGCGTGCCGGCTTTCGTTAGGTGCGATTTCGGCGCTTCAACCTTCGCCGCTTCTCCGATCTGTTTCTCTTTCAGCTTCCTGATGATTTTCGGACCGAGCCAGAACGCGATCACAAGAGCCGTTACCGCCGCCGCCGCCGCCCGGAACGTAATAAAGCGGATCAGGCCGAACCCGGGTGGATGATACGCTTTGTCAATGAGATCAAGAAAATAATACAGCATCGGAGAAAATCATTTCATCCAAAAGGCACAACTGCCGAGCGTAACCGTTCTTCGAGAAACGTAACGACGTCTTCCATTTTCATTCCGCGCGAACCCTTGATGAGCACAGCGTCACCCGGCGCGATGAGTTCCGCTAGATACTCCGCGAGGATATTCTTCTGATCGTAGTGCACCGAAATCTGAATCCCGGCCTCGCCGTGCATGTGTTTGGTGTCGGCTCCGAGCGTAAGCAGGTAATCGATACGCAAACCGCGCATCGCAGCGCCGACGCGTTTGTGTTCTTCCGCTGAACATGCGCCGAGCTCGCGCATATCACCGAGTACGGCAATGCGCTTTCCCGGCACACGCGAGGCAGAAAGCGTCTTCAGCGCCGCAATCATGGAATCAGGATTTGCGTTGTACGCATCGTTATAAATGAGGACGCCGCCGAGGTTCAGCAATTCCATTCTTTTGCCCGCCGGCCTGAATGACTCAAGCGCCTTCCTGATTTTTTTCGGAGAAACCTTGAATGCGTGTCCCACCGTTGCCGCCGCAAGCGCGTTGAGCGCGTGGTGTTCGCCCGGAATGCCGAGCTGAACCGTTGTTTGTTTTTTCTGTTTCCCAAAGCGAAACGAAAATGATGCCCGTCCGGATTCATCTGTTCCGTGGAGCGTTCCCCGAACGTCTGCTGAACGGGTGGTAAACCCATATCTCATGGCGCGCTTGAGTTTCTTCGAGCGCACGACAAGCGCGGAATCGTCCGCGTTGACAAAGACGCGGCTTTTCTTGCGTTCCGCAAGGAACCTGTAGACCGTGGTTTCCTCCTCGGCAACTCCATCCAGATTTGTAAAGAATTCCAAATGCTCGCGTCCGACATTTGTCACGAGCCCGCACGTTGGTTGCGCAACAGAACAGAGATACGCAATTTCCCCGGGGTGGTTTGTCCCGATTTCCACCACGGCAACGTCGTGCCTTTTTTGGAGCCGGAACAGCGTGTGTGGAACACCGATGTGGTTGTTAAAATTGCTTTCCGTTTTCAGAACGTTGTACTCCATATCAAGAACAGCCGCAACCATTTCCTTTGTTGTTGTTTTCCCGTTGCTTCCGCCAATTGCAAGGACGGGAATCTTGAAGCGCGAACGATACACGGCAGCAAGTTCGCCAAGGGCGTGTGTCGTATTCTCCACCACAATCATCGGAAGATCCATCTCCGGCAGATCGCCGGAGTTCTCCACCACCACAACGACAGCGCCTTTCGCGGCCACATCCTTGAGGAATTTGTGCCCGTCAAAATGTTCGCCGCGTAAAGCAACAAACACGTCACCCCTGGCCGTGGAGCGTGAATCCGTTGAGACGCCGGTTATTTTCTTCCCCTTCAACAAATGCTTCTTCCGCACTTCCGTATGCCCGATCGAGAGCAACTCGCGGGAAGAGAGTCTCATGCCGTCTCCCGAATGAACTGCTCAACTTCGGCCCGATCATCAAACGCTGTTTTCGTCGCGCCGACAATTTGATAATCTTCGTGTCCCTTCCCTGCGATAAGCACAACATCACCCGCCGACGCGCGCGTCAGACCGAGACGGATTGCTTTTCTTCGATCCGGTTCGATAGACACCGCAGCTGTTCCGGACATTCCTTTCCGGATTTCATCGATGATTGACGCCGGGTCCTCGGTGCGCGGATTGTCCGACGTAATAATGCCGGCATCACTCAACGCCGAGACAATTTTTCCCATGAGCGGACGCTTTCCCCTGTCGCGGTCTCCACCGCACCCAAACACCGTGATAATCCTCGCGCCCTGCGGAAGGATTGCCCTGATTGTTTTCAAACAATTCTCAAGGGCATCCGGTGTATGTGCATAATCAATCACGGCTGTCCAGCCCCGCAAGGAATGCACCTGTTCAAATCGACCGCGCACAGCTTTTACATTCTCTATGCCGCGGATAATCTGATGCGCGGGAAGACCGAGCGCGATGCCCGTAGAGAATGCCGCCAGAATATTCTCTGTGTTAAACCGTCCCATCAGCGGCGACTTCAGCACTGCTTCATCATCTTTATATGTAATGGTGATCTGTGTGCCGTCAATCCCGAAGGATGTTTTCGTCGCCTGTACATCGGCGCCGGGACCAAAGCCGAATTTCAATACAGACGCCCGTGAGCGATCAACAATCACGTGCCCGTGCGGATCGTCCGCGTTGGTGACGGCCCACGACGAAGACGACAAACCATCAAAGAGAATCCTTTTTGCCTCAAAATAGGAATTCATTGTTCCATGAAAATCCAGATGATCCTGCGTAAGATTGGTGAACCCTGCAACCGCGAAATCCACTCCGTACACCCTGTCAAGAACCAATGCATGCGACGATACCTCCATGACGGCGGAAGAACAACCGTTGCGTACCATGGTATCCAGCAGCCGGTTCAGGTCGAGCGATTCGGGCGTTGTGTGCGTTGCGGGAATCGCTTCATTTCCGGTCTTGTATTCGATTGTTCCGATCAATCCTGCTTTTTCCCCGTTCTGTTGAAGAACAGAATGAATGAGGTGCGTCGTTGTCGTTTTGCCGTTTGTGCCGGTGATCCCCACAAGCCGCAAGCGCTTCGATGGATGATCATAAAAGTTTCCGCTCAACAACGCGAGGGCCTTGCGTGAATCCGGCACGACTAGTTTTGCCACGCCGGCGTGGAGGAAGAATGAATCCGGCGCGGCATTGTCGTTCTCCACAACAACAACGCGGGCCCCGCGCGCTATGGCCTGGGAAATAAAGTTATGGCCGTCAACATGTTGGCCGCGCATTGCAACAAACATCTCGCCCTGCTGAATCTTCCTCGAATCATACTGTATCCCTGCGATATGAAGATCCTGCGTTACCGCCATCTTTCCATACAATGCGTGGTACAACTTGACCACGATAATCCCTTCGAGCAGTTTTGTCAACGTCATACACTAACGCGCGCTCATCAGCTTTGAACCCGCCGGCGTACAACGGATGCGCACACTCGTTCCGGCTTTCACAACCGTTCCAGCAACGGGATATTGCTGATCAACAACACCGGATCCGCTGACTTCCGCCTCGAGGCGTTGTATGGTAAGCCGGTTCAGCGCCCGCCGCATTGAGAGTCCGCCCAAATACGGCACTTTTGTGAACCCGGCGGGAATTTTCGCGCTTGCCTCGTCAGTGGCCAGACGAATCACCCCATCCGTGAGGACTTTTTCACCCGCGGCCGGGGACTGCGTGAACACGGTGTTGCCTTTCCCCGATGTTTCAACCGTGAATCCGCGCCCCTCCAGAATATCCCTCGCCACCACGATATTCAGGTTGGCAACATCGGGAACGACCGTTGATTGCTTGCCAACATACACCGGATCCGAAGATTTGCTGAATCTTCCCGACGTGGCGGTCACTTTTGCTGCGATTTCCCTGAAGATTGGTGCGCTTGCCAAACCGCCGGTATAGCCTCCCTCGCGCGGGTTGTCCATCATGACGACACAGACAACGCGCGGCTCATCTGCGGGGAAAAACCCGGCAAACGATGCAACATAGCTTCCGATATTGTATTTTCCATTGATAACCTTGCGCGACGTTCCCGTCTTTCCCGCGATTTTCATTCCGTCAATACGCGCTCCTTCTCCCGTGCCGCGCTCGACAACACCCTCCAGCAACCGCGTAACACGACTGGCTGTTTCCCTCGAAACGACCCTGCGAATTATTTGTGGACGCGCCTCCGAGATGATTTCACCCTGCTCATTCCGAATCTCTTTTACAATGAACGGCTTCATGAGAACGCCGTGGTTGGCAAGGACTCCGTACGCCGCAGCGATTTGAATCGGAGTAACGCCGACTTCATATCCGTATGCCATGCTGTTCAACGTTGTTCCGGACCATTCGGTCGGCTTCTTCAGATCGCCTCGGACCTCGCCGGGCAGGTCAATGCCGGTTGCTGTGCCGAAACCGAAGTCACGCGCCTTCACAAACAAACGTTCAGCACCGATCCGGTCTGAAACTTTGGCAAAGACAATATTACTGGATTGCTCAACCGCTTCACGAAACGTCAGCCATCCCGCCGGATGTGTATCGGTAATCTTTCTCGTTGTGCCGCCGGGAAGCGGAACAACATACGTTCCGTTCTCTGCAAAAAATTTTTCGTCCGGGGTTACAAGATCCTCTTCCATTGCAATGGACGTCGCGACAAGCTTGAACACGGATCCCGGTTCATACATGTCGGCAACAACCCTGTTCTTGAGCGCAAAGGTATCCGCCGCAGAATAGCGGTTCGGGTTCACCTTGGGATACATTGCCACAGCAAGCAATTCACCGCTTGCCGGGTCCATCATAACCACCAGCCCGGCATCTGATTTGTTCCGTTCAACACCCTTGCGAAGTTCTTCCTCTGCGATCGCCTGCAACTCAAGATCGAGCGTGAGAACGACGGTGTTTCCGTTGACCGGCTCGACACGCGGATAATCCATCGACGGGCGGTGTCGGCCCAATCCGTCGCGTTGCATGACGACGTGGCCGTTCGTCCCCTTGAGTAATTCGTTGCACTGAAGTTCAATGCCGCTCAGGCCGTTATTATCAATGCCGGTCAGCCCCAGAACCTGGCCGGCCACATAATCGTAGTGATACATGCGCTTGGGTTCGTTCATTTGGATAACGCCCTCGAACTCCGAAGCCCGAACACGCGACGATGACGACGGATTTACCTGGCGCTCAAGCCACACAAACCGCTTTTGTGTTGACGCGAGTTTCGTCCGGTACATCTCACGCGGTTTGCCGAAGACTTGTGAAAACCGGGCCGCAACCTGTCCGCTTTTGTTGCTCACAAGTTTGGGGTCGGCGCCAAACGAAACAAACATGGTGTTGGAAACAAGGACTCTGCCGTTACGGTCCAAAACACTCCCGCGCGACGCCGGCAAATCCACCTCTGCTTCATGTTGTCTGCGCGCAATTTCCTGATACCGTCCGGCGTCCACCACCTGAATCTGTATCAGGCGCGATGCCACCAGAACAAAGAACCCTATCAGCCCAATCTTCAGGATCAGGATTCTGGCCACGGATGCCTTGCGGAATGCATCGGGAGAAGCGGGCGAATTTCCGGTATTGATGGACCGCGATTTCTCCGGCATCTATTGCCGCTCCTTCTTCAGGGGAGTGGCGACAATACTCTCCAGCCGTTCCTCGTCAACCTCAATCCACACGGGCTGGCGTGTGGGGTATCGAAGACCGAGGCGCTCGTTGGCAATCTTGTTGATTCGCTCCCAACCGGACTTCCGGTCAATTTCCGCCTTGAGGAGTGCGTTTGCATTCTGGAGTCTTGCGTACTCGGTTTGGAGCCGGCCAACCTCCAGCGCCGTTTGGTTCACCTGGAGAATGTTGCCGATATACAACACGATGCCGAGTCCGCAGCCAAACAGCACAAGCACAATTTGAAACGTTGAGCGCTTCCTCTTGATTGCTTTGCGATTGGGCCGCGGCGCATAACCGGGAATTCTCGATTGCGGGTCGCTGTGCGCGTTCGTTTTCTCCGGCACGCGTACAAATGTCGGCGCCGTGCGCGGACGATCCAAATAAACCTTCATGTCGGAATCGGGCATAACGCTCTGCAATCAAACGGCAACAATTTTTTCGGCGGCTCTGAGCTTCGCGCTGCGCGCGCGCGGATTGCGCGCAATCTCTTCTTCCGCGGGAACGACCGGCTTCCTTGTGATAACACGAAGATCCGGCTTCAGCGGAATATCCGGCGCCAGTCTTACGGGCGATTTCAAGTGGGTCGCCGAAGCCGAACGAAAAAAATCCTTCACAAGACGATCTTCCAGCGAGTGATACGAAATCACCACAAGCCGACCACCGGTGTGCAGCATTTCCACGGCATCGGGAAGAACGCGCTCAAGACTCTTTAGTTCTTCATTCACTTCGATGCGTACCGCCTGAAATACCCGCGCCAGGGTTCTTGTAACTTGCAGTGGATGCGTCCCCTTACGAACAATATCCGCCAGTGTATCCGTGCTCTCAACCGGTCTTGCGCCAACTATGCGCCGTGCAAGCCGGCGACTGTTCGGTTCCTCACCGTAGAGTTTCAAAACCTCGGCGAGGCGCGTTTCCTCGTACTCATTTATGACATTCCACCCTGAACGGGGCAAGCGCCGGTCCATCCGCATATCAATGGGCGCGCTGGCTCTGTGAGAAAACCCCCTGCTGCCCGCATCCAGCTGAAATGACGACACTCCCAGATCAAGCAGAATACCGCTTACTGCGGTGATATGGAGAGTTTCCAGTGACTTCTTCAGTTGGCTGAAGTTTGATCGAAGAAACGTAACCCGCGAGCCAAACTGTTCAAGACGACGCTTCGCAAATGTCAGCGCATCATCGTCCGCATCAAAACAAATCAGACGTCCGTGAGCGGGAAGTCGCTTGCAAATCTCTGTTGCATGGCCGCCTCCACCCACTGTCGCGTCAACATAAATGCTCCCGCCCGGAGCGAACAAGTTTTCCAATGTTTTCTGGAGGAGAACGGGTTCATGGTATTGCTCTGACATCCAGCCGCCCTTTGTATCGGGCTACTTGTTGAATACACGCTGGGCAACATCTTCGTAGCTTTCGGGTTGAGACTCCATGTACTTGCTGTAGATTTTCGGATTCCATATTTCCATCCGTTCCAGCACACCCACAATCAAGACCGCGTTTTCAATGCCGGCAAATTGGAGAAGCTCTTTCGGAATGGTGACGCGCGATTGTGCATCAATCTGCGATTCGGTTGCCCACCGCAATAGTGTTCGCGTAAAGAAACGGTGTTTGGGGTCGGATGATGAAAGGACGCGCACAGATTGTTCCAACGTGTTCCATTCATCCAGCGGATACACGAAAAGACATTGCTCAAAACCGCGCGTTACAATGAATGTGTCGTTTGCTTCAGGCGAGATGTACTTCCGCAAACGAGCCGGAATGTTGATTCGGCCCTTACTGTCAACGGAGTACTCGTATGATCCCTTGAACGAAGACATATAGAAAAGAAAGAGGAGTGATTTCCCACCCGCCACCCACTTTTACCCACCGCTCTAAGATACTCGATTGAAGGATAATGTCAAGGAAAATTTGCAGAATTTGAGGATTTTTGGGTATGTCTACTAGGCGCTGGCCTGACTTGGCGGCTCGGAGGCAAGGGCGCCCAGAAAGGAAAGAGCGGTTGAGATTGGCTTGTTGCGGTCTTGCGGCCCCACAAGAGCACTAACGGTTAGCTTCCCGCCTTGGTGTCTTAGATTAACACCCTGGTTCTTCATGCTCCCGATCTGTTGCATCATCAATTGAAATTGCTTGGACTCATAAAAGGCCGTATTTGATTCAGGCGGAAATTCACACTGGATTTTCCCGGAACTGATATGAACCTTGATAAAACCGATTTTTGAAGACGCAAGTCTGACCCGGACGACACCAAGAAGATTCTCTGCTTCGGGTGGAACTGTTCCAAATCGATCCTTGAGCTCTTCCGCGATTTCTTCAATTTGCTCGTTTGTGTTAACCGAGTAAAGGCGACGATATAATTCCATGCGCTCGTCTTCCCTGCTGACATAACTCTCGGGAAGGAGCGCGCTCATCTCCGTTTCAACAACAGCATCCGCCGGGGCTGGCTGGCTTTCGCCCGCGAACACATCTTTGAACTCATCCAGTTTGATTTCGCGAATTGCTTCATCGAGAATCCGGCTGTATGTTTCGAAGCCCATTGTCTCAATGAAGCCGCTTTGCTCGCCGCCCAGCAGGTTCCCGGCCCCGCGGATTTCCAGGTCGCGCATCGCGAGCTGAAACCCGGAACCGAGGTCGGTAAACTCTTCAATTGCCTGCAACCGCTGTAATGTTTCACGCGAAAGAGTTTCAAGCGGCGGCACAACCGCGTACGCGTACGCCTGGATGTTCGAGCGGCCGACACGACCGCGCAGTTGATACAACTCTGCCATGCCGAAACGATCCGCACGATGAATGATAATGGTGTTGACGTTGGGAATGTCGAGGCCCGATTCAATAATCTTTGTGCAGACCAGCACGTCAAATTTTCGTTCCAGAAAATCCACCATGACTTTTTCCAGATCAGTCGCGCGCATCTGCCCGTGTGCTGTCCGAACACGTATGGTGGGGGCGAGCGACTGAACGCGTGCGGCAACGTCTTCAATATCCTGAACGCGATCGTGGACGAAGTACACCTGCCCTCCGCGTCCAATCTCCCGAAGAACGGCATCCCGAATCCGCTGATTGTCAAACCGGACTATTTCCGTAATCACCGGCAGACGATTACGCGGAGGTGTTGCTATAATCGAGAGATCACGTGCACCCATAAGCGAGAAATGCAGTGTACGCGGAATGGGCGTTGCCGTCAGCGTCAATGTATCGACGTGCGCCCTCAGCTTGCGCAGTTTCTCTTTTGCGTCCACGCCAAAGCGGTGCTCTTCGTCGATAATCAACAGGCCCAGATCCTTGAAGACAACATCTTTCGAGAGGAGGCGGTGAGTCCCAATAACAATATCCACGGCGCCGGCTTGCACATCATGAAGGATCCGGAGTTGTTCCTGGCGGGTACGAAACCTGGATAACACTTCAACCCGCGTTGAGAACGGGGACGTCCGATCAACAAACGTCCTGTGGTGTTGCATGGCGAGAATTGTCGTAGGAACAAGCACACCCGCTTGCTTCCCGTTCATGACTGCCTTGAACGCGGCACGAATAGCAACCTCCGTTTTCCCGAAACCAACGTCGCCGCAAATGAGGCGGTCCATCGGGTGGGGCGCTTCCATGTCTTCTTTTACATCTCTCGTCGCCTTGGCCTGATCAAATGTGTCTTCATACAGAAACGACGCCTCAAGCTCTTTTTGCCACGGCGCATCGGGAGCAAACGCAAATCCGGAAATTGCTTTTCGCTGCGCGTAAAGTTTGATGAGGTCTCGCGCAATGTCTTTGATTTTTCCCTTTGCACGCGACTTCAGTTTCTCCCAGTCCGGTCGCCCGAGTTTCGTCAGTTTTGGAACATGGCCTTCCTTCGATGAGTACTTTTGCAGTTTTCCCAAATAATTGAGATTCACATACAGAATATCGTTTTCGTCGTAGACAACCTTCACCACCTCCTGCTCGACATTCTGCACGGATATTTTTTTCAGCCCGTCGAATTTTCCAATGCCGTAATCCTCGTGGACGACAAAATCGCCTTTCCGCAAACGTGAGAACTCGCGTTCGGAAATTCCATGAAACCGCGGTCGGCGAGTGTGCGGCTTGCGCTTGAGCCGCTCAAATATCTGGTGCTCTGTAAGAACTGCAAGTTTTGCATCGGGAAGGATAAATCCTTCGTTCAGCGCGTGGTGGGAAAACAGCACCCGACTGAAATCAGCTGGAACGGCGCCGGAGTCGCGCCCGGGCAGGCTTTCGCCGGTTTCAACAAGCATCGCTTGCAGCCGGTTCATCTCCGGAAGTGTGTCCGACGTGAGAACCACCTTGTAGTCCTCCCGAAGAAGCCGGCGTACAAACTCATGCACATGCTTGATACTGCGATTGAACGAGGGCTGCGGAAGAGAACCAAAACGAACTCCGGTGGTGTCGCCGGCAATAGAGTGAATTTGCAGACCGCGAAACTCCTTGAGCAGCAGTGTCAACTCTTCCCAAGAAATGAGCTGTTCGGTTGATGAGGAGAACAGTTGTTCGTACGTGCGCCTTGCTGCATCCTGTTCATCAAGAATGACAAACACGTTCCTCTCAAGGAGACCCAGAAACGGAATTCCCGTCTTGTCCTCACCGGCCTGAAGAATGTTTCCCACGAGAACCGTTTCAGACAACTCGCGGATTGAGCGTTGCGATGCCGGATCGAATTCGCGAATGGATTCAATGGCGTTCCCGTGGAATTCAAGGCGGACGGGATTCTCCGCTCCAAATGAGAATACGTCCAGGATGCCGCCCCGTTGCGCGAACTCTCCCGGTGATCCAACGAGATCTTTTTTTTCAAACCCGAGCATCGCAAGCATTTGAACGGCCGTTTGGAAATCACACTCCGAGCCCGATGCGAGGGCAACCGTTTGCGACTGTGTTGTTGCCTTTGATGGAACTTTGCATCCAAGCATTCCAAGGTGCGTCACAACGATATTCGGCTGCGACGACGCAATCATCCGGAGTGTTGCAACATCGTCCGCCCCGGCGGGCTCTTTCTGGCTGTGTGCCTTGCCGAGAAATGTTGCAATCTGTCCGGTGCCGAATTCGTGCCTGAGATCAGACGCTACTCCCTCCGCCTGTACCCGCGTTCCTCCAACATAAAGAAGTGGTTGCTCCGACAAACGATGGAATGTGGCACACACAAGAGCGGTGAGCGATCCATGCAACCCTGATGCATGAATCTGTTCGCCGGGACGGAGTTTTGTCAGTGCGCTGAAAAGGGAGTTGTATTGAAGTTCAAGCTGCGCGACCGATAGTACATTCCCGGTCGTAAGAAATTTTGGCGGACGGTTGGACGGCCCGGGGTTGTTATCGCCTTGCATTAATTGCGGCTCTTACAAATCCATCTGCTTCCCTGAGGCGGGAATGCGCTTCTTCGTACCCGATACCATGAACAAGCATAACGATGGCTGTTTTGACGTGTCCGCGCGATGCATCAAGCGCATGAACGGCGTCCTCGTATCCAACGCCCGTTGCCAGCATAATAATGCGCTTGGCTCTCTCGTGAAGTTTCTGGTTTGTCAACTGCAGATCAACCATCATGTTTTCATAAACTTTACCGAGTCGGACCATGGACGCCGTCGTGATCATGTTCAGTACAAGCTTTTGCGCGGTTCCGGATTTCATGCGCGTGGAGCCCATAACAACCTCCGGTCCGACTTCTGGGTCGATAAGAACCTCGGCGGTATTCACATCAATTCCCGGGTTGGTTGTTACAAGAATTGTTTTCGCACCGATCACGCGAGCGTGCGCAATGGCCCGCAGAACGTATGGCGTCCGGCTGCTCGCCGCAATACCGCAGACCACGTCATTCCCCGATAATGATATCGCAAGCAGATCGGTTTCCGCTTTTGACGCATCATCTTCCGCTCCCTCCTGCGACGCAAAGACTGCCTCTTTTCCGCCGGCAATTATCCCGGTGATCATGCCTTGTGGTGTGCCAAATGTCGGCGGACATTCGGCGGCGTCAAGAATTCCCATCCGACCGCTTGTTCCGGCGCCGACATAAATCAACCGCCCGCCTGTTTTGATCGCGTGTACGACAAGTTCAACAGCTTCGGCAATCGCGGGAAGTTTCTTCTCCACCGCTTGCGCGACCAGCTTATCTTCGTTGTTGATCACGCGAAGAATCTCATTCACACTCATCGTATCCAGGTTCATGGATGAGATGTTCCGCTGTTCTGTCAGCAGTTTTTCAAGCTCGTCATGAAGAGGTTTATTAGAGCCCATGCTTCGCAGTCAAATTTTTACCAAAACAAGTTTTTTCCCGGCGCTGCTCAGCTTCTCTTCGCCCGACAGCCGAATGTCGAGCTCGGTTACTTTGAGTGATTTTCTTTGCCGCCCTGCGTCCGCAATTTCTTGTACAAGAACTCCGCCCTTGTACGCAATAAGTGTTCGTTCACCGCGTTCAGCGAGAAGAGTTGATCCCCAGCGAACCAATTGATCAAGCGTCGCAACGCCGCGCGTTACAACCACCTCAAACCTGCCGCGAAGCTCCCTCAACTCTTCCGCCCTTCCGGTAGCAACATCCACATTCTCCAGGCCGGTCTCACGCACGATTTCCCGGAGAACCTTTGTCTTCTTCTGAATCGAATCCACCAGAGTAATCCTCAGATTTGGAAAAAGAATCGCGAGTGGAATTCCCGGCAATCCGCCGCCGCTTCCAAGATCAAGAACTGGACTCTTTCCCGGGAAGATTCCAAGCAGTATCGGAGTTATTGAGTGAAGAATATGTTCGGACCAAATATTCTCTGTTGACGCTCTCGATATGAGATTGATCTTACCGTTCCAACTCAACAAGCTTGAAACATATTTCTCCATCTTGAGCAAGGACGACGGCTCGATTTGAAGGCCGTTCATACTGCAAATCTCATCAAATCCCCCGGCACCGTTAGAGAACGTCATTTCACGTGGAACTTAGTTTCGGAGAGCAATCAGCAACACGGTGACATCAGCGGGCGTTACTCCGCTGATACGGGATGCCTGTCCAATCGATCGCGGCCTGATTATGTTCAACTTCTCCCTGCCCTCACTACTAAGAGATCGAACTTGGGAATAATTGAAATCGTCGGGAATGGTTTTGGCCTCTTGCTTTTCAAATGTTGCAATGTCGGCCAATTGCCTGGACAAATAGCCCTCATACTTAGTCTCAATCTCAACCCTTTCGATAACATCCTTCGCCGGGGCATTCTCTAACTCAAGTAATCCCAAGAGTTGGCTTAAACTGATTTCCGGTCTTTTCAGAACCTGGGCAAGGTTCACAGTTTCTGTAACGGGCTGACTTCCACTTTCACCAAGAATCGGGTTAATGACCGAAGGAGAAATCCATCTGTTCAACAGCTGTTTCGTCAGTGTTTCAATAGCTTTCTCCTTCGCATTAAGTCTCTCGATTGATTCCTTGCTTATCAAAGCAAGACTGTGTCCCTTTCTCATGAGTCGTGAGTCGGCGTTGTCCTGCCTTAGAAGCAATCTATATTCTGCACGCGATGTGAAGATTCGGTATGGTTCATCGGTGCCCTTGTTTATCAGATCGTCAATCATAACACCGACGTATGATTCGCTACGGCTGAGCGTAAACTGTTCTACACCTTTTGCTCGATTTGCAGCATTAATACCAGCAACAAGTCCCTGCGCGGCAGCTTCCTCGTAGCCGCTGGTTCCGTTAATCTGACCAGCATGGAATAGTCCGTCAATTTTCTTGGTTTCTAGCGTTGGCTTCAGTTGGTGTGGTGGCACAAAGTCATATTCAACGGCATACCCAAATCGTGCAATTTTACAGTTCTTCAGTCCGGGAATCGTTCTTATCGCTCGATCCTGAATGTCTTGGGGCAAGCTCGTAGAGAATCCATTAACGTAAACCAGATCCGACTCATATCCCTCGGGTTCAAGAAATATTTGGTGGCGTTCCTTGTCACCAAATCGATTTACCTTGTCTTCAACCGACGGACAGTAGCGTGGGCCGGTCGCCTTTATTCTGCCTGTGAACATCGGGGATCTGTCGAAACCGGTTTTTAGTATCTCGTGAGTCGTCCCATTTGTGTAGGTCAGGAACATTGGAATCTGATGATTTTCAATCCTGGATGTCGAAAACGAGAATGGCTGAGGATCCTCTTCCGGATACTGTGGCTCGGTTAGGCCGAAATCAATGCTATTCCTCAAGATTCTTGGCGGTGTACCGGTTTTCAACCTTCCAAGCTTTAGCCCCAATTTTGAGAGCTCAATCGACAGCCCAGACGTTGGTTCGCCAAATCTGCCACCTGGTGTTGAATTGTCACCGGTGTGCATTAACGACCGCAGAAATGTGCCACTACAAATAACCAACGAATAACACCTAATTATGGAGCCATTTTGCGTCTTAACTCCATCAATCCTACCATTCTGAGTGATAATCTCGTCAACAGAATCCTCAATAACCAAAAGATTGTTCTGAGCGAAAATCCTTTTGGATGCCTCCGCAGAGTACCAATCTCTGTCGTTCTGACATCTTGGAGACCAAACAGCTGGCCCCTTAGAGCGATTTAACATCCTGAAGTGAATCCCCGTCGCGTCGGCGATTTTGCCCATCTCACCACCAAGAGCATCAATCTCTCTAACCAAATGGCCCTTTGCAGATCCGCCAATTGCCGGATTGCACGACATCCTACCAATTGCCTGGCTACTCATGGTAATGAGGCCGGTCATGCACCCCATTCTTGCCGCCGCAAGGGACGCTTCAATGCCGGCGTGTCCTCCGCCAACCACAATAACATCGAGGTTGCTTGGTGGTGTATTTTGTTGCACGTGAAACACTTTATTTCCCGATACAGAACTTGGAGAATATGTTGTTAAGAATTTCGTCGGTTGTGAACTCGCCGGTGATTTCGCCAAGGTGGTTCGCGGCTGTTCTGATATCCATTGATACGAACTCCATCGGAACACTTGCAATGATAGACGAATACGCGCGATCTAGCGAATCCATTGATGATTTCAGGGCGTTCACATGCCTTAGGTTGCCGACATGTACAGAATCAGTAAGCCCTCCAAATGAGGCTGAGGCAACATCAACCAACGCAGATTTTAGCAATCCAATGCCGTCATCGAGTTTGGCCGAGAGGAAAACGTGCTCTTCGCCATGTTCCTTAGTGCGGTGAGATCGAGTTCCGGATAGGTCGGTCTTGTTGTGAACAAAAATTGTCGGTTTGCCAACACTTTGTGCCCCGATTGTTTCGAATGAGCCGTTATCTGATACAAGGCAAATTGCATCAGATGCAGACATTATCTCTCCGCTTCGAGAAACCCCAATTGACTCAACCGGGTCAGCGGAACTTCTAATGCCGGCAGTATCAATAAGCTTAAACAGGATACCATTGATTTCAATAGATTCTTCTATGAAATCTCTTGTAGTTCCAGGGATTTCGGAGACTATCGAGCGATCGGTTCTGATTAGGGCATTGAAGAGGGTTGATTTCCCTACGTTTGGTGGTCCGGCTATGCAAACGGTGAATCCATTTCTGAGAATTCTCGATGATTCATAGGACTGAATGAACGCCAAAATTGAACTTCGTGCCTGATTGATCTCTTGCTTAATCTCTTCAGCATTGGAGATTTCGATACCTTCGTCAAGAAAATCCAATTGAAGCTCAGACTGTGAGCACAGGTTAAGCAGTCTGGTCCGAATTCTGCTTATTTCCGCCGATAGTGTCCCTCTTAGTTGGGAAAGCGATGCCTGCTGTGCTTTCCTGGTTCTTGATGATATTAGATCGGCAACGGCCTCGGCCTGGGAAAGATCAAGTTTGCCGTTGAGAAATGCCCGCTTTGTGAACTCCCCGGGCTCAGCTTGCCTGGCCCCAGATTGAAGAACACACTCAAGAACCGCACGGGCAATCTGTATTCCACCATGGCAACTTAGTTCAATGGAGTCTTCGCCGGTGTATGATTTTGGCTCCCTGAATATGGTTAGGAGTGCTTGATCAACAACCTCATTCCCGTTAGTTACGATTTTCCCGAAATGTACCGTGTTGGGCTGGGCCTTGGATGGCGTTGAACCTCCGCGGAAAACACGATCTGCAATTTCCAAAGATCGCTTACCGCTCACCCGGATTACTGCTATTGCTCCTTGACCAAGCGCCGTTGCAATGGCCGCAATCGTATCATCGTTCATAACGCGCATCGTTGACGAACTTACAGATTTTGATTCTGAGTTTCAATGAATCCGGAATTACGATGCGCCGGGGATGAGTGCGGTGAGCAAACCAACGCGATCGATGTTCCTCACGCGGGAGGGAGAAACAAAAAGGGCTCACGGTTTCTTCAAACCGCGAGCCCGAAAAGGGTTGGGGAGAAAATTATTTTACTGCTTCAGCTTCGGGAGATCTTTCGCGAGGCGCGCCATAATACCTCCGGCTTTTTTCGGATCGACTTTGCGCAGAGGTTCGTTGCCGTGCTTCTTGTTCAGCAAGGCCTGCTGAAGGATGGAGAGAACGTTGAACACAAAGTAGTACAGGTTCAGCCCGGACGGAAAGCTATTGAACAACAACGTCATCATGATCGGCATCATCCACACCATTGCTTTCTGCCGTGGATCGGTTATGGTCATTTTTTGTTGGATGAACATCGTAACACCCATTGCCAATGCCAAACCGGAAACATCGTGAATGCCAAAGAGTGGCACCGCGAAGGGGAGTGTGAAGATCACATCCGGAATGGAAAGGTCATGAATCCAGCCAAAGAAATTTGCCTGGCGCAACTCGATTGCTGAACTGAATACTGCGTACAGCGCGAACAGGATTGGCATTTGAAGAATAACGGGAAGGCATCCGGCCGCCGGATTGATACCATAATCCTTGTACAAATTCATGATCGCGTGATTCATCTTTTGCGGATCGTCCTTGTACTTTTCACGGATCTCGGTCATCATCGGCTGTAGCGCCTGCATCTGTCTCGAAGATTTCAATGTGGTCTTCGTCAACGGATGCAACACAATTTTGATCAGGATTGAAAAAACAATAATGACCATGCCGAAATTCGGAATGATGCTTCTGAGGAATTGAAGTACGGGCAACATGACGTATTCGGAGATCGGACGAATAATCCAAGCGGGACCAAGCTCCAGAATCTTGTCAAGATTGTGCGGATAGGATTGTATCTGGTCGAACTCAAGCGGACCCAGATAGACCGTCACTCGTTCACTTTCACGCTGGCCTCCGCGCAGGGGCATTTTCAGGGCGGTGGAGTAGTCTTCCCGGACGCCATGATCCGGCAGTGTTGCGTGTTCGCCCTGCAGAAACGCTCCCTGGCTTCGGCTGGTTTCGGGAATCATCGC
>CAZJYO010000002.1:0-37186 GCA_964550275.1 uncultured Chitinophagales bacterium | reverse complement strand
TCCCATGAAAACCCTGCAGGTTGCGCACAAACTCAATCGTTTTGTCCGGTGAAACACCATACTGCGATTCCGTGCCGGTGGTATTCACTTCAACCAGCACCCGGATTCGTCTGCCAACCTTCGACGCCTGCCGGTCAAGCTCTTTTGCAAGCGAAACGGATTCCAGTGAATGGATCAGCGTGACCCATTCCACAATCTGCCGCGCCTTGTTCGATTGAAGGTGTCCGATGAAGTGCCAGCGAATTGCGGGATCGGAAAGCAGCGCGCGCTTCTGAATCATTTCCTGAACGTAGTTCTCGCCGAGATCCGGCACGCCGGATGTCACTGCGCCAGCAACAACGTCACCGGGAAATGTTTTCGAGACGGCGATGAGTGTGACGTCATCCGGTTTGCGCCCTGCGCGTTGGCACGCATTGTCCATGCGGCGCCTGATTTGGGCAATATTCTCGGAGATCATTACAAATCAGGGGGTTAATATACTCTGATTCGTTCTGAAAATCAATCAAACCTCCGTTGGTTCAATAATACCAAAACGCTGGTCATTGGTATGCGTGTTGTCCCAAATACGGAGGAATCCAACTTCTTGACTTCCGATTTCCTTTTGGTTTACTTCAAATCAGCGGCAAGGACAAACGATGAAGATGCCGCCGCGTTCATCAACGTGTAAAGGAACGATCCATGAGTACTCTTGATTTCAGCGGCGGGTTTGATGACGAGCCGGAAGACGAGGGGAAGGAACGCTTCGAAGACGGGTTGCAAAAGTATCAGGACATGATGAAGGATGGACCGCGAAGCATCACCAATACTGAAGCGCTCGAAGAGATTATCGCATACTACGTCGAGCATGAAAAGTACGAAGACGCCCTCCATTTCAGCCAACAGTTGTTGACCCTCGTTCCCTACAGTGCCGATGCCTGGCAGCGTCAGGGGCTTATTTTCAGCAATCTCTACAAGTATGAAGAAGCGGTCGAGTGCTACAACAAGTCGCTCGAATTAAACCCCGTTGACCCGGAGACCCTTGTGAACCGGGGCATTGCGCTGGATGATCTGGGCAGTACCGAGGATGCGCTTGCCAGTTTTGAGCGTGCTCTTGAGGTCGACCCGACAAATGAAGATGCGCTCTTTAACAAAGCCATCAGTTATGAAAAAGTAGGGCGCTACGAGGAAGCCATTGCCATCTTCAGGTTCATTTTGGATGGGAACCCGCACCACCGGGACGCATGGTACGAACTGGGATATTGCTTCGACTACCTTGAAAAACCCGAGGAATCACTCCAGTGCTACGATGACCACCTTTCGCTTGACCCGTACAACTACAACGCGTGGTACAACCGCGGCATAGTGCTCAACCGTATGTTTCAATACGCGCGAGCAATTGAAAGCTACGAAACGGCGCTCGCCATCCATGAAAACTTCCCGGCCGCGTGGTACAACAAAGGCAACGCGTACGCCAATATGGGCAGATTGCATGATGCGATTGCCTGCTACCGCGAAGCACTTACACTGGATGAAAAGGACGTGCCCGCATGGCACAATTTGGGGAATGCATTTGAAGAACTCGGTGAATACGAGGAAGCGATACGGTGCTTCGGCCAGGCAATCAAGGTTGATCCGGACCATTATGAGTCTTTCTTCGGTCGCGGGAGTTGCTATGATTCCCTGAATCAACACCGCAAGGCGTTAACCGATTACAACAAGGCAATTACGCTGTGCAAGGACTATCCGGAGCTTTGGTACGCCAAGGCAGACCTCCTGTATAACATGGGCCGGTTGCGCGAATCTCTTCTCAGTTATCGCGTGGTGACCAAACTTGAGCCAATGAATCATGGTGCCTGGCTTGACTATGGCGACACGCTGTTCGAGCTACGCTACTTCCGACAATCACTGCGGGCATTTGAACATGCATTAGAAGCACAACCCTCTTGCGCGGACGCGATGTACAGCAAAGCAAAAGTGCTCATGGTCCTGAACAGAACACTCGAAGCTATAGACGCGCTCCGAAGTGCATTTCTGATTGACCCGGAGAAGAAGGCAACCTTCGAGCAGGAGTTTCCGGGTGTTCGTTCCATCAAGGAGTTTAAGAATCTTATCCGCGGGTAGCGGATCCAGGCACACAGCTTCATCATCAACCTGGCGTGTGGGCGTCAGGTTTTTTTTTGAGATGCCATGCCGTCACTGCAACAACTCCTGATTCTGGGAACCGGCTTCGGAGCGTTCAACCTGATCAAGCATCTTCGGTCAGGCTATGACGTCACCGTTGTCAGTCCGCGCAACCATTTTCTGTTCACGCCGCTGTTGCCAAGCACCGCGGTAGGCACCATCGAGTTTCGCAGTATCATTGAACCCATACGCGACGCTAACAAAGGCATCCGGTTCTTTCATGCGTCGGCAGAATCGGTTGATGTTGCCACGAGGATCGTTCACTGCAAAGGCGCAACCAATCAGCGGGCATTCGATGTGCCGTATGGCATTCTCGTGATTGCCGTCGGGGCAATGCCGAATGACTACGGCATTCCCGGCGTTGCCGGGCACGCGCTCTTCTTGAAAGAACTTCGTGATGCAAGCATTCTTCGTCAAAGAATCATCAAGAACTTTGAGCAGGCATCGCTTCCGGGGGTTCCCGTTGCGGAGCGACAGCGGCTTCTGCATTTCGTCGTCTGTGGCGGCGGGCCAACCGGCGTCGAATTCGCAGCCGAGTTAAATGATTTCCTTCTTGATGACCTGCAGGAGTTATATCCTCATCTTTCGGCTGATGTCGGCATCAGTATTGTCGAGGCCGGAAATGAAATCCTCGGCACATTTGATGAGAAGCTCCGCCGCTACGCAACGGAAATCTTTCGGCGTCAACGTATTCGTATTCTTGCAAAGTCACCGGTAACACGCGTGGATGAGCGGTCGCTTACCCTTGCGGACGATTCAATAATTCATTACGGCTTGCTGCTTTGGGCAGCGGGAAATGCCCCGGTGTCGTTTGTGAAGAACATTCCGCTCGAGAAAGACAAGCAGGGGAGGATTGTTGTCGACAGCTTCTTTCGCGCCAAAAGCAACAACAGCATTTACGCGATCGGAGATTGTAGTGTTGTCGAGAATGCACCGCTTCCTGCCACGGCACAGGTTGCGCAACAACAGGGAAAATACCTCGGAAAATGTTTGAATGCGCATGCACGCGGCGGGAACGTTGAGCCGTTCGCTTACACTCATCTTGGCATGCTCGCATACATCGGGAACAATCGTGCTCTTGCCGACCTTAATACGTATAAAGGCAAGGGGTGGACAACATGGCTTTTCTGGCGGTCCGCGTATCTTTCCAGAATTGTCAGTTTCAGAAACAAATTCTCCGTGTTGACGGATTGGATCAGAGCACGCATATTCGGGCGGGATACGAGTCAATTTTGAATTGAATCATCAAGAGGATGTGATGAGACAAACAACCACTTTGAGAAGTTCCATTCTTCTGTTGTGTATCATGACCGGCTGTGTTGACCGGGGAGAAGTTGTCGTTCTCCCTCATATTGCGTCCGATGCCGATCTCTTCCAGCTCGTTACTGTCGAACAGCCCTTCAGCTCATACACGCTGTTCCCAAACGCGGATTCCGTTACGAGCGGAACGCTCAACGGCTCAACCGCACACCAACCTCTGGTACGCGTCAGCATGAACGCGGTAGCGTTCGGAGCGTTGTCCGGCGGGCGACTTCCGGCGGGCACTTCGTTTCCTCAAGGATCTATCATCTTCAAGGAAATCCGTCAGGGCGACTCAACGTATCTTTACGCTGTTATCTACAAAGAACCCGCATCTTCCTTCGCGAGCAACGGCTGGCTTTGGGCGGAACTTTACCCCGACGGAACACCATTCATCTCGATGACGCTCGGCGGAAGAAACTGCACAGGATGTCACGCGCGTGAACAGGGCCCGCAAAATGATTTTGTGAGAACCTTCGAGCGGCAGATGTTTGATTGACTCTTGCTTCTCCCGCACCATTGCGGTATCTTTTCGCACACCCGCATAATTGTTTCGATTCACCCATTCCGAAGAACCGATCATGACATTCTACAACCGGCTTTCCGGCATCCAGCATACCACCAATAGTTTGCTTTGTATCGGCCTCGACACCGATGTTACAAAAATCCCCGCGTTCCTCCGGAAGGGAAGCAACCCCGTCCTCGAATTCAACAAACGCATCATCGACGCCACCCATGATCTTGTGTGCGCGTACAAACTCAACCTTGCTTTCTATGAAGCTCTGGGAAAAAGCGGATGGACAACGATACACAAAACGCTTGAACACATTCCCCGCGGCATTCTCACGATCGGCGACGCGAAGCGTGGTGACATCGGCAATACGGCGGAACTGTATGCTCACTCTCTATTCGATGACTTCCAATTTGATGCTTGTACTGTCAGTCCGTACATGGGCCGCGATTCCGTGGAGCCTTTTCTCGGATACAAGCAGAGGGGAGTTTTCATTCTCGGCGTAACTTCAAACCCCGGATCGCGCGACTTCCAGCATCTGAAAATCGGAAAGCAGTTACTCTATGAACATGTTGCCTGCAAGGTGAGCGGTTGGAACACACATAAGAACTGCGGACTTGTTGTCGGGGCAACGCACCCGGCACAACTAAAGAAAATTCGCTCACTTGCCCCCCAACTACCACTTCTCATTCCTGGCATTGGCGCACAGGGCGGGGATTTGCGTTCGGCGGTGCGATATGGTTGTAATGAAAATGGGATCGGCGCGATTGTCAATGTCAGCCGAAGCGTGATTTTTGCATCGAGCGGAAAGGATTTCGCCCGCGCAGCGAGAACCGCGGCGCATTCCCTCCGTAACCAGATTGAAGCATTACAGGAACAGTTCTTCGGAGCTCCCACGCCATGAACATGCCGCGTGTCCCCGAGGAATTTGTCCGCGACGTCTGGGAACACCGGAAGTTCAGCGCAGACAACCTCAGGAGCGCCGATGGCAAACGGATTCACATTCTCTCGCCGGGAGTACCCAACACGGACGCGGGGCCCGATTTCACCAACGCCCGCATCCGCATCGGTAACACACTTTTTCTCGGCGACGTTGAAATCCACTGCGACGCATCCGGATGGACGTTGCACGGCCACGACCGCGACCCTCATTACAACCGTGTTATCCTTCATGTCGTCATGACGTATGGCGATGAAAAGCATTCCACAAGCACCGCCTCGCGCAGAACCGTTCCGGTGCTTGTTCTCCATCCGTTTCTTGATCTGAAGACTTACGTGGCATGGATCCAATCGCCGCGACGCTCTCCGGCAACATTACGATGCGCGGCGCATAACGACGGCATTCCGGCACACCTCATTGCGCAAAAACTTGAGCTTCTCGCAGAAGAACGGATTGAATTCAAAGTCCGGCGTTTTGGTGAGCGGCTCAAAGCGCTCATTGATGAGGAGCGCGCTGTCATACGTGAACCATTTCCGCGTTACTACGGCAACCCCGATGAGATTCCGCCTCCCTCGTCGTTTTATTCACCAAAGGATTTCCGGCCAAGGCGCCATTGGGAGCAGCTGCTCTATGAAGGAATAATGGAGGGATTGGGATACGCTAAAAACCAGGAACCGTTTCTTCGTCTCGCACAATCCGCGCGGCTTGCAACACTCCGCAGGTTTGATCTCTCAGACAAAGAACGAATGATGGCGTTGTTGTTCGGGGCCGCCGGTCTCCTTCCTTCTGCAACATCCATCAAAGAGAAGGAAAGTCGAATCAAAGTCCGCGGTTTGCGAAAACTGTGGAAAGCATTGCGTCCGTCGTTCACCGGCCAGATTCTGCACCAAGGTGACTGGCGGTTCTTTCGGCTGCGTCCGGCGAACTTCCCGACAGCGCGTATCGCGGGATTCTGTCATCTGCTTCCTGTGCTCTTTGCCGAAACCGGTTTTCGTAATTTGATCTCGCTCGCCAAAGTAAACGACCTCTCTGCATCGGAAAGGAACCGGCATATTCAATCACTGTTTGACTACCGGCCCGATGAATTCTGGAATTACCACTATCACTTCGACAATCGTACGGAACGGCCAACAGGAGGATTGGGGGCTTCCCGTATTAACGACTTGATGGTGAATGTTATCATCCCGGTGCTTCTTTTGTATGCGCGTGTATTCCGGGATTCTCTGCTTCGCATGCAAGCACGCGAAATGTTGTCCTCCCTTCCGGCAACGGAGAACAGCATCGGTAAAATCATTGAGGAACAACTTGTGAAGAAAAAGCTGTCGATCGGATCGGCGCTGATGAACCAGGGAGTATTACAGCTTTACAAGTATCATTGCCTCCCTGAACATTGTCGTGATTGTGAGATTGGCAAGGTATGCCTGCCCGAAAACGTGCTCGCAATTGCCCGTAATCACTCCTAATTGTCAATTTTGGGCTTTTCAAAGTCGCTATCCTTGATTTTCAATTCCCCAGTTGGCAGATTAAACCAGTGAGTTGATTCCCCGTCTAAGTGAAGTAAGAAGAATCCTTCGATTTTCACCATTCATTCTGAAAGGTCCCGGTAATGAAACTTCGTTCGCTCTTCCTTGCATTGTTGCTTGCCCTGTCGGGGCTTGTCAGCGCCTTCGCGCAGGGCCCGCCTCCTATTCCGGCAAATCTCACGGCATCGCCCGCACCGATGGGCGCTGTGCGGCTGGAGTGGCAGGCCCCTACGGGACCGTGGGTCTACCGTGTATACCGTTCGCACCACGATACAAGCCATTTCCAGCTTGCGGCCCAAACACCGACGAGATGGTTTATCAACCATAACCTTCAACCCGGCAGCACCTACTACTACCGTGTAACTTCATCGGTCTTCAACAACGGGACAATCATCGAGAGCCCTCCGGGCAATGTTGTGAGTTATACTGCGCCGGTTCCCCTGCCGCCGTTGCGGGGCGTCATCGCCGGTGACGTTGTTGATGATTCCACCGGATTGCCGATCCGACACGCGAAGATTTCATTCTTCCGGATGGCCGGACCTGGAACATGGGCACCATATGTTTTCACGGATTCGCTCGGACAGTACTCCGCTGTACTCGATACGGGATCATACATCGTTCGGGCTGAAAAGCCGTCTATCTCTCCCGCAACACCGGGTTATCGTCCGGAGTGGTTTGATAATGTCACCGATCCGGCTCTTGCAACGCGCATCGCTGTTGCCGAAAGTTCGGTCAGCATTGCCAACTTCGGGCTCAGCCGGCCCGCGCCGCCGTCCTTTGCATTCATCAACGGCACCGTAACCGATTCAGCGGGAACGCCGTTGCGCGCGGCTTCCGTGACAATTATGCGCACACTCCAAAGCATGAGTGATGGTTCCGCGTCTGACAATCCAAACGGTGTGGTGTGGCGCGGCAGAACAGATTCGCTCGGAAACTACCATGCACGTGTTATCTCCGGACGCTCATACATTGCAATGGCGGCAAAGCACGGGTATCTGCCCGAGTTTTTTGACAACAAGCCAAACCCGACAACCGCGGACATCATCGCTGTGAATGGCGATGTGAATGGAATTAACTTCTCGCTGGCGACGCGTGTCCTCGTCGAGAATAGTGTTGCCGGCCGCGTTCGTGATTCCTTGGATGCAGGAGTCCCGTCGCGCATTGTTCTCCTGCCGATTCATCCTCATCCGGGACCGGGAAGCGTGCGGTTCGGGCACACGGATTCACTCGGCAATTACATCATCGAACATGTGCGTGAAGGGCGCTACTTTGTACTCGCTATCCCGTTCCATCAGTATGCACCGGCCTTTTACAAGGCGGGCGCGTATGGCGTGAGATACTGGCAGAATGCCGATACAGTACATGCTGCCGGCAATGTCACGGGAATTGATGTCGGTGTTGTACGCTTTGGCGGCAACGGACTTGCGAGCGTTGGCGGAAACATCCTTTCAGAAACCGGAGCGCCTATGGAGGGCGTGGTTGTCTACGCAATTGAGGGAAACAATGTGCTTGGCTATACCGTCACTGATGCCGCCGGCACGTATCGAATCCCCGGGTTGCCGTCCGGCAGTCTTACGGTGGTTGCTGCTCGGGAAGGATACAATACGAATGAGACTGCTGTAATGCTGAACGAACCGACAGAATCACTCGGAGGCGTCAACCTCGTTATCACGCCGCCCGTGGTCCTGGATGTTGAATCGGGAAGCACGCCTGTTACGTTTGCATTGCAACAGAACTATCCCAATCCATTCAACCCGACAACCTCCATCAGTTTCAGTTTACCTGTTGCCGGTGCGGCTTCCCTCGTCATCTACAATCTCATCGGCCAGGAAGTCGTAGCGCTTGTGAATGGGGAATTGGAGGCAGGGACACATACCGTACAGTGGAACGGCAAAGACCGGTCAGGATTTGCGGTTGCCAGCGGCTTGTACTTCTATCGCTTGACGGTCAGCGCGGCACCGGGTCAGCAGGTGTTCAGCCAGATCAAGAAGATGGCGCTTGTGAAGTAACTCTGCTCGACAGAGCAACAATGAAAACGCCCGCCGATAACTTCGACGGGCGTTTTTCTTTTTGGGCTACCAACGTTTCCTCAGAACGTTACACCCAGCGTAACGGGCACATACGTGCTCGTCTCCCCCTCTGTACTGACCCATGTATACTTCGCCTCGAGGTACATGGCAATTCCAACAAGGTTGACGTCCACTCCTGCACCCGCGTTGAACTGGGGTTTGGTTTGGGAGGATGTTCCCGGAAAATCCTGTGGCTGGCCCAGATAAGTGACTTTCGTTTCATTAAAGGTGAGTCTTGCCATACCAAACCCTCCCGTGATATATGGCGATACGATGGGCAAACCCTGCAGGAAGGAAAACTTGCCGTTCAACGCAAGCGAGAAGATATCAATCCTGCCGCCTTCAACAGAGACATCTGACGCTGGAACCCCATTGATCAGAGCCAACCCGTCACGAAACTTATCGTTATCAGCCGCGAATGCCAGATAATCGCCATTGAGGCGGAATGTGAACATGGGAATGCTGAAGTCGATATGGGCTCCACCACCCCATCCCGGTCCATAGACATCCTTAAGCTGATCAACACTTTCGATGGTGATGTTCGCGTAATTCCCCTGAACGCCAAACCGCACACCCAAATCGGATTGGGCTTGGCTTCCAAAGACTATAAGACAGCAACAGCAGCAAAGTAGCAATGCGCGTTTCATGCGGGTTCCTCCGTATCAGGTTTTTTGTTGTTTCTTTTTCGCGGCCGGAAAAAGAATGTTGTTGAGAATAAGTCTGTAGCCGGGTGAATTCTTGTGCAACGTCAAGTCCGTTGGCGGATCGCCGACGGCATGCTGATAATCCTCCGGGTCGTGCCCGCCATAAAAAGTGAACGTCCCTCTCCCGTAATTCCCATGCAGATATCGCACTTGATCTGCACCTTCTTTCTCCGCCATGATTGTCACCGTCTTCTTGATCAGACTCTTCTTGAAATTAGTGGTCTGCCCGAGAAATCCCTTGAGGACATTGACGTGGTTCTGCGTGAGCATGGTGGGAACGGGATCGAACTTTGCCGAGAATTCAAAGAGTGTAAAGTAATCGGTTTCTGGGTTCTGCATGGCCAGTAAGTCGCTTGGCGGCTGATCGATGTCGGAGTACTCATACCGGAGCGGATTCTTCTCAAGCGTGAAGTCTGTGAACGCGAGGGTTTTTGAGAAATCGAGCTTGCGTTGCGCATCCCTGTCCTGCGGATCGCCGTCATACATCACGTCGCAGATGTCTGTATTCTCCGCGGCCAGTGCGATATCGTACGTATCCGTTGCCGAACACATCGAGAACATGAAACCGCCTGAAGCGATAAACTCCTTGATCGTGCGCGCAACCGCTTTCTTGAGGTCGGAAACTTTCCGGAAGCCAAGCTCACGCGATTTCTTTTCCTGCATAACCTGTTGTTCAAGATACCAGGGCGCATTCGCAAACGATGCGTAAAACTTCCCATACTGACCGGTAAAGTCCTCATGATGGAGGTGCAGCCAGTCATACTCCGACAACTTCCCCTGGATCACTTCATCGTCCCACAGCTTTGTGTAAGAAACCTCGGCGTACTCCAGGGCGAGCGTCACTGCATCGTCCCACGGTTGGAAGCCGGGCGGAACATACACCGCAACACGGGGCGCTTTTTCCAAGCGGACAACATCCATGTTGTTGTCTTCCTGCTGAACCTCGGAATAGATTGCGGCTGCGCGGGACGCGCTAATAATCTCATGCGAGACGCCGCGAACCCTGCATTCCGTTCTGATGATTTCATGCGCGTCCATCATGAACGAACCGCCCCGGTAATTCAACAGCCAGTCGATCTCCACATTTTTGGCAAGTGTCCAGAACGCAACACCGTATGCCTTCAGGTGATCGGCCTGTTGAAGGTCCATGGGAATGAGAATCTTGTCCTGACCCGGCGAGCGCGTTGAAAGCAAGAAGAGTGATGCCAGCAAAAGAAGGACTCCGCGTTTCACAACGTATCTCCCCTCAGCTCGCGTACTCGTTTTCGTGCAAGAGCGGTCATGAGAGAGTTGGGGTAGTCGGCCAACAGTTGTTCGTATGCCGAAATGGCCTTGTCTTTTTCCTTCGTCCCGAATTGAAACACTTCCGCTATGCCGAATTGGGCTTTATCGCAGGTACTGCAGGTCTCTTTGAAATTTGTGAGAAGCTGTTCATAGGAAACAACTGCTTCTGTAAATTGGTGCGTTTGGGTTTGCAATGAAGCAACGGTGAACAGTGCGTCATCCGCGAGCGGTGCATTCCGATACCGCTCAGGGATTGAACGAAGCACTTGAATTGCTTCACTGATTTTGCGCTGGCGCGCGAGAAAACTTGCGCGTCCAAACTCGCGAAGAGCCGGCTCGGCCGTGGCGGAGTTTTCCTGCAGGAACGACAAAAACTGGAGAGCATCGTTGGCATAATCCGCGCTGAGATTCACCGTGATGGTGTTCAGCGAAGCGAGCGCTTCCTGAAAATGACCTTCAAAAAACTCCAGCTCGGCAAGGCGATAGGTTGCTTCATCTTGCTGGTCGGGGGTTGCGCCGGACGACGAGGCCACAGTCCGGTATCTCGCCGCAGCCTGGACGGTATCGCCTTTCGCGGTGAGAACTTCCGCGATGCGCAAGGCAACATCATAACGCATGCCTCCGGTGCCCGGGAACTCCGACTCAGCGCTGGTAAAGGATGCAAGAGCAGCGTCAAGGTCAAACAGCTTTTCATACTGCAGCAAAGCAATTTGATAGTGCGCCCGTGCCGAGAATTCCGTGCGGGGATATGATGCAATGATTTCGCGGAACGATGAAATCACGCCGGCGTACTGCGTCTGGGTTTCTGAAGCGGTAACAAAGCGCGCAGGACCGGCCAAACTGTCGGGATGAGCATGCATTCCCTTCAATGCCGACGCATATCCGTATTTTGCAAAGGGCATAATCTGGTTGTTGACCGGTTTCTCGATGGCCTCCTTGAATGCCTGCGCGGCAACAGCGAATGCACCATCTTTGAAGGCGCGATCGGCAAAGCCGTGAATCTCCGCGCCGTTCGCATTCGCAAGCCGGTCGATGCGACGGTATACCTCAAATGCATCAGTGTACTGTTTCCCTTCAAGATACAACCACGCGAGCAACCGCTGGAAATGAACTCTGTCGTCTGAACGAATCTCCTGCTTCAAAACTTCAATCGCGGCGGCACGTCCTTCCTCCTTGCCGCTGATGACGATCATCCTGCTTTGCACATTTCCAAGCTGATTCGGGTTGGCCTTCAACCAGTGAACGTACTCAAGGGTTGCTTCTTTGTAATTCAGGGACGTAACAAGAATTTGCGCAAGATCCAGCGTGAACAGGTTCGGGTCGTTACAACGGACACGGGCAAGGCGGTACGTTTCCGCGGTTTTATCCAGCAGGCGGTTTTCCATCATCGTCGCGGCGACAATCCTGTACGCATTTGCATTTGCCGGTTCGATGCTCAAGGCCTTATCCCACGCCCCAAACGCTTCCTTTTCCTTGCCTGCTTTGTAGCAAACATTCGCAAGCATGTTGTGCAGGTTGACATCTGCGGGATACTGTGCCAAGCGTCTTCTGATGAGTGCTTCTGATTCATCGTAGCGCTTCAGCGCCATCAGGGCGCGGCGAAGATTCTCGGCATAGGTTGCATTGGTTGTGTCGGAAGAGTACAACTGGCGGTAGATATGGGCGGCATTCTCAAAATCACCTGCCTGCTCATAGCTTTGACCAAGCCGGAGTTTTGCCGGCTGGTCCTGCACTTGACCAAACAGATGCGATGACAGCGTTATTGCAATGAGAATGGCGATACGGCGGCTCATGATGAGTATAACGTTGGTTACCCTTTGTTTGTTCACAATTCTCTTGAACAAAATATAAATGAAATACGTGCGGGGTTCAACCGCGGCTTCGTCCTTGCGAAGGATAGCGTGTTTCCATACCTTGATACAACCATACGTGCGTTTTTCAACCCACAACCCGACTCAAGGACCTCTGATCTCCACTCGCAACATAGCTCTACTTGGCTCCACCGGCTCTATTGGCAGAAGCAGTTTGGACGTGATTGCAGCTTTCCCGGAAAGACTGCGGGTTACGTACCTTACCGCCCACAAGAACATTCCCTTGCTGTGTGAACAGATACAACGGTTCGAGCCCTGTGGCGTTGTTGTCGCCGATGCCGCAAGCGCGTCTCTTCTCCGCCCCATGATCAACGGAAGCGTGGAAGTCCTCGTTGGCGTTGAAGGATTGGTGGAAATCGTCCAAAGAAAAGATGTTGACGTTGTACTGAACGCGCTCGTTGGGTTCGCCGGGCTCAGACCGACCATTGCCGCAATGGAAGCCGGAAAAGATATCGCCCTGGCGAACAAGGAAACACTTGTTGTCGCCGGAGAGCTTGTTACGCGTACAGCGAAAAAGCACGGCGTTTCACTTCTTCCCATCGACAGCGAACACAGTGCAATTCTGCAATGCTTGCGCGGAGAGGACGCCTCTGCCATCCGGCGGATTATCCTCACCGCCTCGGGGGGGCCGTTTCTCAATCTGCAACAGGAACACCTCGAGACGGTAACGGTTGCCCAGGCGCTGAATCATCCGACGTGGAACATGGGAAACAAAATCACTATTGACTCGGCGACGATGATGAACAAGGGGCTCGAGGTCATGGAAGCACACTGGCTTTTTGATCTTCCGCCGGCGGGGATTGATGTTGTCATTCATCCGCAATCGATCATTCATTCAATGGTGGAATTTGAAGATGGTTCCATCAAGGCACAGATGGGAATTCCTGATATGCGGCTTCCTATTCAATATGCCTTGTTGTATCCCGATCGGCCTGCTTCGTCAGTGAGAAGAATGGATTTTTCTGCTTCGAGTGAATTGACCTTTCATCCGCCGGACTTGGACCGATTCCGCTGTCTCCCGCTCGCGTACATGGCGTTGAATACGGGCGGGACTGCCCCCGTGGTACTCAACGCGGCAAATGAAATCGCCGTGCAGATGTTCCTCGACGGGAAAACTCCTTTCACGGCAATACCGGCATTTATTGAAGAAGCACTGTTGACGCATTCATCAATTTCTTCCCCGACCCTCGAAGACATTATCCGCGTCGATCGTGATACGCGGGCACGAGTCGGGCATCAACTCGCATCCACGCACTTATCCTGATTTCACTCATGCAAATTCTGGAAACGATATTCTATTTCATCGTCACGCTTGGCGTCCTGGTGTTCGTCCACGAGCTTGGCCACTTCCTTGCGGCAAAGATGTTTCGTATGCGCGTGGACCGGTTTTCCATCGGGTTCCCTCCGCGTGCATTCGGCAAGCAAATCGGCGAAACGGACTATTGCATCTCCTGGATTCCCATCGGAGGATACGTCAAGATCGCTGGAATGATTGACGAGAGTTTTGACACAGAATACCTTGCAAAGCCGCCGGAGCCGTGGGAGTTCAGATCGAAGCCAATCTGGCAACGCATGATCGTTATCTCGGCTGGTGTTATTATGAACATCCTTCTTGCCATCGGCATCTTCTGGGGTATCAATTACGTTCAGGGCACAACCATTCGCGAGACAACGGAAATTGGTTACGTGGCCGAAGGAAGTCCGGCCGCGCTGGGGGGATTGGCGGCAGGCGATCGCGTTCAAAGCATCAATGGTTCACCGGCACTTCACTGGGATCATATCCTTACTCTTGTGTACGTCGATCACCTCGGCGATGATTTGCAGTTTGTTGTTCAGCGCGGTGAACGCGATACGTCGATCCATATACCCAGAACATCCATTCCGGAACCGACCGAAACAGCATTCGGCATCATCCCCGTTAACACGGAGATCGTCGTCAGCACGGTGGAGCCGGGCAAGCCGGCGGACCAACTCGGACTCAAGCCCAACGACGTCATTCTTTCCCTGAACGGAATGCAGGTGAAGTTTGACCTCAAGCTTCGCGAAATTGTCAAGTCGAGCGCGGGAAAACCATTGCTTGTTGAGTGGCGACGCAACGACACAACCATGAGCGGAACAACGACGCCGACAGAGGACGGCAGAATTGGTATCGCGTTCGGTCCGCGTTACAACGGACCGGTAACCCAAATTCAATACTCCCTGTGGGAGGCATTTCCGAAAGGCGTCCGCGACATCGCCGGAGCCATCGGTTTGTTTGTTGATCAAATGAAACAACTCATCACCGGCAGGGTTGCCTTCGCGCAATCCGTCGGCGGACCGATTAAGATCGCGCAAATGGCAACACAAACCGCCGAACTTGGCATCATCACTTATCTTGGTTTCATGGCACTCCTCAGTATCAGTCTTGCAATGTTGAATATCCTCCCGTTCCCTGCTCTCGACGGCGGCCACCTCCTGTTTCTTGTCTACGAAGGGATCTTCCGAAGGGAAATTCCGGTAAAGGTAAAAATGGGACTGCAGAAGGTAGGTTTTGCCCTCCTTATAGCGTTCATGGTCTTTGTCGTCTATAATGACATTGTGAATTTCTAGCATTTTCCCCCTTTTTCATTCCGAACCCCTTGCGGCACACACTGTGAGGCATATTTAGCGGAGGTTTGCAACAGAGGGTTCGTTTTGGTATCGTTTTCACGGAATGATGAAAGGTGATGTGATGAGAACTTGTGTGCCAATCGGCCATTCCTGGCGTCTTCCCCTTCTGTGCGCGCTTTTCTTCGGGCTAACGCTTCCGGCCTCAGCCCAGCTTCCTGTCCAGGTTCAATCGGCAACCACTCCAGCGCAAACGCACTCGGTAAACGACGTAGATTTTGTCCACTCGACAACCCCCAAGTGGATCTTCACGATCACCATGAGCACCGAGGGACAGAGCATTGTTAACGCTATCATGCTGATGCGCATTGATATCTCCCTGGCCACCGGCGAGGAGCTCCCCGGCATCGTGGGGTTGCAGACAGCTCCGTTTTCCATCCCCGGACAGCGCACCATTACAAATTTTGATTTGAAAGATCCGGCATTCGCTCGGAACTACGTTGTCAACGAGGCCCACAAGCGGCGGCTTGAAGAGATTGCCTTGCCAAGCGGTTTGTTGCCGGCAGGTATGTATCGTTTCTCGCTTGAAGTGCGCCCCGATGACGGTCGTGAACCTACGCGCCACGAGTTCCAGCTCGAATTGACGAATCCCTCTTCCATTGATCTTCTTTTTCCCAACACCGGTGAATCTCTGGTGACCGAGTTTCCGGTGTTTCAATGGAGAGGCGACGCGCCCGAATGGCGTCTTTCGATTTTCCAACGGTTGCCCGGGCAAACAAGCAACGAGGAAGCGGCGTCCGGCGTACCCTATTTCACAGCTGTAACCCGGGAACAGCTCTATCAATATCCCGGCACAGGGTCGCGGCTCCTTGAGTCGAACCAGACCTACGTGTGGTATGTTGAAGGGTTGCCGGTGGAAGCCGGCGGTATCCAGCGCCCGTTCCGGAGTGAGATTCGTTCGTTCACCCTTGTGCGTAGCGGCAGCGGTGATGACACCCAGACCACAAACGAGTTTCTGGATGAACTTGAGCGCGTTCTTGGCCCGGACTACAAACACTTGATTGACGAACTGCGTACCAGCCAGGTTACGTCGTCCGCTATTCAGTTAAACGGCTCCACGATTTCCCGCGCCGAGGCAATTACGATCCTTCAGCAGTTGCGCGATATCCCCGGTACCATTTCATCTGTTGTTCTTGAATGATCCGGAAAGCGAGCATGCCTATGAAATCGACGATGCTTATTCTTTTGCTTTTGGCGTTTGCAACCACGACCTTCGCCGTGCCGCCCGGGCCCGCGGTGGCTGTCGTCAGCAAGGTGATTCTGGACGTCCAGCACAAAGAGGTTGACCGGGATTGGACAAAGGCCGAGCGCGGCGAAACCCTTTCATCGGGCGACAGGGTCAAGACTGGTTCCAAGTCGGTGGCAGTGGTAAAATTCAAGGACAACAGTCTCGTCCGTGTCCGCGAACAATCCGAGTTGACGGTCACCGGTGAAAGCAAGAACAGCGCGTTTTCCAAGTCGGTGAATGTCCAGAAGGGGGCTGTCGGGTTCAACATCCAGAAGCAGAAACAGGATGAGGAATTCCGGTTTACGTCGCCGACATCAGTTGCGTCCATTCGGGGGACCGGTGGAAAGTTCACTGCGCACGAGGACTCCGACACGCTTATCGTCACCGAGGGGATCGTGGAGTTCACCAATCAGCGCTCATCGCAATCTGTTGAAGTGCGCGCCGGCTTTACGGCAATTTCGCGGCCGGATGGAACAATCGAAAGCAGGCCTTCGACAGAAGAAGAGCGGGCGGAAGCGATGCAAAGCGCGCGGAAATCGGAGCAGGACAACAAACTGGAATTTGAATTTCGGGACGGACGGGGGAATAGAAAAGAACTGAGAATCGATTACAAGTAAGACAATGAACCCATGCGAATGAATGCACATGCACCACTGTGCTGACGCAGTTGGCCCTGTGGATCAGGTTTCTACGGGGCCTTTGTGTATGTGACGAATTCATGATCCCCTGACATGACACTCCCCTTCCGCATAGCGCGCGCGTGCCTGTTCGCCGGCACCATTCTTTTTTTCACGGACCCGGCTTTCTATAATCTCAACGCCCAGGTTCCTTCAAACATTATCGTCGATGCACCGGCAACGGCTCCCGCCGGCTCGCCAATTCTGATCACAGCAACATTGCTCAACGGGGAAAGCTACGACGCTGTTACGTTGTTGTACCGGCCATTCGACGAAAGTGAGTACACGCGCACGGAAATGGATTTACGCGGCAATACCGCCCGCGGAGTTATTCCTCCGCCGGTTGTCAGGCCGCCTTTCGTAGAGTACTACCTTGTCCTGGAAACGCGCGGCGGTTCGCTGGAAGCGTATCCGCTTGACCAGGGAACCGACCCTTTCAGGAATCCGCCGCAAAAAACACTGCAGACGGCAATTGGTTCCGACTCTCCGCCGGAATCATCCGTTCTTTTTTTAAGTCCCGACCCATACAGCAGTGTCCCTGAAGATGAACTGGTCGTCTCGATTTCATTGTTGCGTGTTGACTCAAGCATCAATCTCAGGGCGACGCGAATCCTTCTGGATGGGACGGATATCACCAATGGCGCGGTGTTCAGCGAGGACGTCATTACCTGTGTGCCCGCGAACCTCTCGATCCAGCTCTCACCGGGCCAGCATGTCGTTACGGTTCTGCTGTTCAACAACGAGGGAAAAGACGCGGGAAGCGCAAGTCTCGTATTTTCCACAACCGCTGCGGAGTTCAACGACCAACTCGGCGCCGATGCATGGCGCACAAACGCGAGCGTTCAGCTCGAATCGCGCTTCGAGCGTATCGGCGGCTTGGGAACGTGGTATAACCGCGGCGGAGTCGCGGTGGAAGCCGATCAGGGAGATTGGCTTCTTCGTTCAAACCTCTTTATTACGTCGGATGAATCCCCGAATGTCCAGCCGCAAAACAGATACTATATCGGCGTGGAGTCCTCCTGGCTGAAGGCGGCGTTCGGCGACGGGTTTCCGATTTTTCCCAATCTTGTCCTGAGCGGCAAACGCGTCAGGGGTGCCCATTCAACTTTGATGCTTGGCGCGTTCAACCTTGACATGACCTTGGGACAAACCGCACGCGGAGTCGAAGGTGATCTCGTCGAAGTCATCGGCGTGGACACTCTTGCCATTGAACAACAGCGCGATCCGAATGCCGCGTATGCACCCATCGACGCCACCACATGGGGAAAGTACAACTATGGAACATTTGAAAGAAAACTCTTCGCCATCCGTCCGAGTGTCGGCAACCCCGGCAAATGGCATTGGGGATTGACGTGGCTTTCCTCGGGTGACGAAATGAGTTCAATCCAATATGGCGTGCGCCCGCAGGAGAATATCGTTTTGGGAACGGACTTCTCGGCAAGAATTATGAACACCGTCGAGCTTTTCGGCCAGGGAGCGTTCAGCGCGTTCAACTCGGATATTTCCAGCGGAACATTCACGGACGCATACATCGACTCGGTGTATCCCAATGACGCCGATGAGATAAAAAGAACGCGGGATATTCTGGATGGTTTTATCACTGTCAACGACAATCTGCGTCCGCTTTCACTGAAGAAACTGGCGACCATTGCTTACGAAACCGGGGTGGCCGTGGATGCGACAGAAAACTCGTTCCGCGCAACGTATCTCTACCGCGGGGCTGAATATAATTCTTTCGGACAGACCTTCCTGCGAAGGGATATCAAGGGATTCAACATTGTTGACCGCCTCCGGCTGGTGGACAACCAGGTGTTCCTGACGCTGGGATATGAACGGCTGAACGATAACACGAGCGCGACCAAACAGGCAACGACCACGTATTCGACGATCAACACTTCCATCAGCTATTATCCGCGCGGGACGTTCCCGGGATTCACCGCGGGGTACTCATATTTTGCCAACGACAACGATCTTCCTCTTTCCGATCCCATCGTTGTTGATGAGAGAACGAACAAACTGTTCCTGCAAACCTCCTATGGATTCAGGTATGGGGCGAACCATCTGGTGAATGCAAGCTACTCGGCGTCCGTGCGCGATGATCGTTCCGTACGGGAAATTGATATCAAGAACAACACGTTCGGGATCGGTGTTGCAACACAGTTTGACTTCCCGCTGCAAACTCGACTCGATTTCAGTCTCAACCTGAACGAGATTCCCTACACATTCGACTACACGACATTATCCTTTTACGGACGGTACGGCATTGTGCCTGACCTCATTGCTGTTTCAGGTTCCCTTGCGCCCACGTTCGGCGATTTCGACCGGCTCCTCATCATGTTTGGAACCGAATGGATGGTCATGCAGGCTGTTACCATCCTCTTCGACTTCAGCTACTACCGGGTGGACGGCGGTTCATCGGACGTTATCTGGAGCACCCGGCTCCGTTACGGAATCTAGGCGGATCCCACAATGGCAACAGCTTGGCCGGGACGCATAACACACGGCTGGAAAATAAAGGTCGCCCTCGCGCTTGGTGTTTCCCTTCTCGTCATTCTTCTGACGCAAGAGAGTATTCTCAAGCTCGGCATCGTCCAACGGATGGAGCTTGCATCCATTGACTATCGCTTCGCGTCCCGGGGCACCGATCCTGCCTTCAAGGATTCCGCCAGTGTCATCATCGTGGAGATCTCCGAAGAATCCTTCAAATCGCTTCCGGCAAAGTGGCCGTGGCCGCGCTCATATTACGCGCATGCGGTTCGCAACTTGCACGCGGCCGGCGCGCGCGTCGTCGGGCTCGATCTGATTCTTGGCGGCAACGACGTGTATGCGCACGCGAACGATGACTCCTTGCGCGCGGCCATCCGCGAAACAGGCATTGCCGTCCTCGCCGGGAAAACAGAGGTCCTGCACGATCTGTACATGCACACAACCTCCACGGAAAATTTCGGCAATATCTTTTTTGATGTCGATAGTGCGATTGGCCTGGTCAACATCCGCAACGATGCGGACGGTGTGTACCGGCGTTACAGTCCGTTCTTCGGCACGAACACCGGACTGAGAGTCCCAACGTTTGGTTTCGCCATTCTCAATAAATACTTCGGGTTTCCGGCGCTGACCACGGCCGAGAACTCCTCAGGTGAATTCATCTTTGCAGACCGCGAGATTCCCAAGTATGATCCTGCATCCATGCCTATCAACTTCTTCGGACCGGACAGAACATTTCGTCGCATTAAGTTCGTTGACGTAATCGATGATGAACAGTGCATCACCAACGAGGAGGCGGAAACCGGGGAAGAAATCAACACCTTCAGCGATCCCGACTTCGGACTGCTTCATGACAGCACGTTTGCCGGAAAAATTGTGCTTATCGGCTCGACGGTCCCCGAAGACCATGATCTCTTCCCGGTGGCCTTTGCGCGCGGCCAGCAGGAAGGCGATAACCTCATGTACGGCGTGGAAATCCACGCGAATCTCATCGAAAGCGTGCTGCGCGACCAATTTATCACCAAGCAATCCACCACAACCGAAATAGCGGCAATCATCTTCCTCACTATTCTCACGTTTCTGGTGACTTCTGCATTCAAGAGTTCAACCACGAAACATCACGTGATGGTGGAGTTGAACGGCTTTCTTTTTGCAACGGCCGAAGTGTTCATCATCGGTTATCTCGCTCTCGTCATGTTCAATAAATACAGCTACCTGGTGAGCGTTGTCGCGCCGGCAATGGCAATCGTCGCCGGATATGGTGCGAGCACGGCCTATCACTTCGTCGTCGAACGCAAACAGCGTATGCTGATCAAGACCATGTTCAGCACGTATGTCCATCCTTCCGTTGTGGATGAACTCATCAGTCATCCGGAAAAACTAAAGCTGGGGGGTGAGCGCAAGGAACTTACGGCATTGTTCAGCGACATTGAGGGATTTACCACTTTTTCAGAGGGCATGCCGCCGGAGGAATTGGTCGGGCTTCTCAATGAATATCTCAGCACCATGACGGAAATTGTTTTCCAGCATCACGGGACGCTGGACAAGTATGAAGGCGACGCCATTATGGCGTTTTGGGGCGCGCCGATTCCTCAGAACGACCACGCGTTGCGCGCATGTCTTGCGGCGCTTCATATGCAACGGGCCGTGCAGGAGCTGCGCGCTGAATGGCATGCGCGCCGCAACATTACCCTGAATGTGAGAATCGGCATCAACTCCGGCGAAATGGTTGTGGGAAACCTCGGAGCTGTCGGCAAGTTTGATTACACAGTCATAGGCGACAGCGTGAACCTTGCATCGCGCCTTGAGGGAGCAAACAAAATGTACGGGACGGGAATACTCGTCAGCGAACGAACACACGAACTTGTGAAGGACAGAATTCTCGCAAGAGAAATTGATCTTGTTGCCGTGAAGGGACGATCAGAGGTCTTGCGTGTGTACGAACTGATGTATGACCGCAGAGAGATGGATATCCCTGTCCACGAGAAAAGAATAGAACAATTCCATCAAGCACTTGGTCTGTATCGGAAGAGAGAGTGGGAGCTTGCCCGTAGAATGTTCGAAGAAATCAGAACGATGCACCCGTACGATCGGGTAGCGCAGTTGTATATCCAGCGTTCCGCGCAGTATGAGCAGGAGCCGCCTCCCTCTGATTGGAACGGCGTTTTCGTGATGGAAACAAAGTAGCTACCAGCGAATCGCTTGCAACACCGCACTTTGCACGCCGAACGTTTCCTCTTCGGTTCCCGGTTTCGCCATCGCAGTTGATTCAAACAACCGGTCACCCACCGCAAAAACAACAACACGAGTTTTGTATTCGCGCGAATCGCGTTGCGGTTCAAATGCTATTCCGTGAACGCCTCCGATATCCACCTCTTCCCCACCTTTCTGTTCTCCGTGCAGTGAGCCGACCAGCCCCGACATCGTCTCGGTGCCACCTCTCAGCAGTTCTTGCCGCGAAGTTTCATCCAGTTTGATTTCATGAATGGCAAGAGAGGCCGCGTAGTCGTGACGCACGAGAAATATTGCGTACGCGCTGGTGGTATCGGAGGTGGAAGCATCCAGCCAGCCCTGCGGCAACCGGTATTCAAACGCGTTCTCGTTGGCAGTGTAATATGGTTCAAAAAGAGGGTACTCGGCAACATGCGACGAGCTTGAACAGCCGGCAAGGCCGAGGAGGAAACAGCAGAATGTGGCGCGAAGGATTACTGTTCGGGGACGCGCTTGAATTGCTCGGCCTCGAGAGTAAACATGAGGGAAATGCGGTGCGTACTGCCAAGCTGATCGATGCCGTCAAACTTGGCAAAGGAATAGTCGATGTTCAACTTGGGAAGGTGAAGTCCGGCTCCCAAGGTTACTTGCTTCACGTCGCTGTAACCGACACGAAGCGCAACAAGATCGCGAAGCTGGTACTCAAGTCCCGCGTGCATGTCGAAACTCACGGGACCAAGATTAAACGTGGAGGCGTATTGTCTGTTTTCAAACCGTATATCAAAATCAAGCGCAGGTGCAAACCTTCCTTCCCACGCATCAATGAGATATGCTGAGCCGACTTTCATTGTGGGAGAAATGAGTTCATTCGTTCCTGTGTCCCACGCGAGGAATGTTGTGGTAACATCCTGGACATTTGCACCGAGCAGGAGATTTTCCATCGGCGTGTACCAAAGGCCGACGTCAAAGCCGACACCCGTCGCCCCATTATCCCCAAGGTCGCGCCTAATGAGCTTTACGTTCGCACCGTAGGAAAACTCATCCGACGCTTTCTTTGCATAGGTGAGATAAAACGCCCAATCCGCCGCGTTGAAATAGGTTACGCGGTTCGGGTCAATCCGGCTGAACTCATTGGGATCGTGTGTGACGTTGCCGTTGATATCAACGCCCGCGTTGCGCGTGTCGGGAATATCATCAACGCCGAGACGCATCACGCTGAGACCGAGACTGGAAGAGGAACCGAGGGGCATGGCGGCCGCGCCGTAGTCATAGTTCACGAGACTACCGAACTGCTCGTCATGCATGAGCGCGATTTGGGGGTACGTGATGAAGGCGAGTCCTGCGGGATTCCAGTAGCCGGCAGTGACATCGTTTGCGAGGGCAACATACGCTCCACCCATTCCGAGAGCCCGGCCGCCGACGCCGAGCGACATAAATTCGCCGGCATATTTCGCAACGCCCGTTCCCGCCACAGCGTTGGTTGAAATCAACAGAGCAGCAACAAGACTATTGCGCATTCTCCCTCTCCATTCTTGCATGATCACATAAAAAAGTCGGGAAAGGGGGGGTGAAAGTCAAGGTGGCTCTTGGCCCAGTGCGGATCTTTGCTCGGCGGTCAACAACCACTTGGTGACCAAGCCGCTCAAGCCTGGAAAACAGCTTCCGTCACGAAATGGTTCGTGACGACCGAGGGGAAAGTCAGGGTACTTGGGTAATGTCTCGGCTGCTGAGACACTATCTACTTTGGGGTGCATCGTCCAACACCGACCTTTCCCGAAGGGATGGCATTGCCAAAGGTCGGTGTTGAGCCCGCGCGTGAGAAGCGGACCAGCTTTGATTACCCCATCGGTTCCGCGCCAAGCTCGCGAATCATCGCTTGAATAACGGGGTGTTCTTCAGAAACAGTGGCGGCGGGCGCTTCGGGTTTGCCCGTCATGGGTTGGAGTGTCCCCGGGCTGGAAGTAATTTCCACTTCGATTCTTGCCTTGGCGTTGAACAGCCGGTTGATGATGGAAAGAATCAGCTCTTTGTTCCGCGTGATGGATGATGCCTGGAAATCATTCGCGCATCCAATACGGATTGTCGATCCGGAAACACCAAGAAGCAATGCTGACTCAAGAACAGAGCCGAGAGAAATTCTCTGCCGCCTGACCTCGCCCACAAACTCGGGCCATCGCGAAGAAACTTCCCCTTCAATAATTTTTGTCTGTTGCGGCTGACTTGCAGGCGTGGAAGATTGAGGAGCGATGCTTTTCGGTGTAAAGGGTTCTGCTTCCTTGACGACAGCGGCGGGTTTCGTTACTGCCGGCTTCATGTCAGCAGGGATGGAAACAACGGGCTTTACATACGTAGTGCTGCCAGGACTATTCAGCTTCTGTGGTTCATCGAGTTTTTTTTTCAGCGCGTCGATCTGCTGGAGAAGCTCACCCACTTCAGGGGCCGTGTGCGTAGTGATCATGTGCACAATATCCCCCTCAAGCCGGTAACGGGGTTGCGAGCTGTACTTCAGCGCGTTCTCCGTCGCCTGTACATGGCGCAACAAGCGGAGAATATCCGCGGTGGAAAATGTCTCCGCTTCTTTCCCGTAACGCTTCCTGTAATTTTCTGATGCTTCGATCAGCTCTGTGGATTTTGACGTCTTTGCAATGAGGATATTCCGAAGATGCTCGATTAGTCCGTGGAGGAACTCGCGAAGGTCGTGCCCCTTACTGACAAGCTCATCAACAAGCTGGAGTCCGGCTGCGGCATCTTTTGCCTTCACCATGTCCGTCACGCGGAAATACAACTCCTGATCCACAATGTTGAGCGCTTCGAGAAGCTTCTGATGTGTTACATTCTTCCCGCAAAGCGCAACCGCCTGGTCAAAAAGACTCTGCGCATCCCGCATGGATCCGTCTGCTTTCTTTGCAAGAAGAAGCAGGGAGTCTTCGTCAATCGTGATTTTTTCCTTGCCCGCAATGCCTTTGAGATTTCCGGTGATTTCCTCAATGGCAATGCGGTGGAATTCAAAGCGCTGACAGCGCGAAAGAATGGTGGCGGGAACCTTGTGGATTTCGGTGGTCGCAAAGATGAACACCACGTGCGGCGGCGGCTCTTCGAGCGTTTTGAGAAGCGCATTGAACGCTTCCTTGGTAAGCATGTGTACTTCATCAATGATGTAAATCTTGTAGCTTCCCTGCGTCGGCGCATAGCGGACTGCTTCGCGAAGGTTGCGCATCTCTTCGATGCCTCTGTTGGAGGCGCCGTCGATTTCCAGCACATCAAAACTGCGTCCTTCAGTAATCTCGCGGCAGTTACTGCATTCGTTATCCGGGTTGTTATCAACAGGATGAAGACAATTCACGGCCTTTGCGAGGATGCGCGCTGTTGTTGTCTTGCCAACGCCACGCGGACCGCTGAAAAGATACGCGTGTGCCAGCCGTTTCGCGGCAATCGCGTTGCGAAGTGTTGTGGTCACATGGTCCTGTGCCGCGACGTCTTCGAACAACAGCGGGCGCCATTTGCGCGCGGTAACTATGAAATCGCTCATGGGGTGGGTTCGCTTTGTTGGTTCAGCAATTACTTTGATTTTGCACGGCCGCCTTGTACCAGCAGATACTTGAGTGCGTCTTCAATCCGTTTTACCGGCGTGATGGTCAGCCCTTCCTTCACTTTCGCCGGGATTTCCGCGAGGTCTTTCATGTTTTCCTGCGGGATCAGAACCCTTTTCATGTCACTCCGTTGTGCCGCGAGAAGTTTTTCGTTCAATCCACCGATGGCGAGAACTTCGCCGCGCAGTGTAATTTCTCCGGTAAGGGCGACATCGGCTCGCAACGGCTTGCCGCTCAGTGCCGAGTACATCGCCAATGCCATGGTAATGCCGGCTGAAGGTCCGTCCTTGGGAATCGCGCCCTCCGGAAGATGGATGTGGATCTCTTTCCCCTTAAAGGACGCGTGGTCAAGTTTCAGCTTCTTCGCATTTGATCGGAGATAACTCAACGCCGCCTGCGCGGATTCCTTCATGACGTCCCCAAGCTGACCGGTGAGAAGTAAACGCTCCTGACCTTTCATCACCGTTGCATCAACCTGGAGAATCTCGCCGCCCACACTCGTCCACGCAAGTCCGGCAACCGAGCCGACGCGATGGGTTTCCGGTCTCTTGCGATTTCTGAACTTCGGTACGCCAAGATACCCTTCAACTTTCTGAGTGTCAATAACCAGCGGCTTCGGCGCGGATTTTTTTCCGTTCTTCTGTCGTGAGAGAACAACATCCCGCGCAACCTTTCTGCAAATGGTGGCAATCTCCCGCTCAAGATTGCGGACGCCCGCTTCACGAGTGTACTCATTGATAACGCGGTCAACAGCTTGATTCTCAAACGTCACTTTTGCATTTTCGAGGCCGTGTTCCTTGAGCTGCTTCGGAATGATGTGCCTTCGGGCAATCTCACGCTTGTCATGCATCAGGTAGCCGGGCAATTCAATAATTTCCATTCTGTCCTGTAATGGCAGAGGAATCGCGTGCCGCACATTTGCTGTCGTGACAAACATGACGCTTGAAAGATCGTAGTCAACATCGAGATAATGATCGTTGAAGGCGACGTTCTGTTCGGGGTCCAGCACTTCCAGCAACGCGGATGACGGATCGCCGCGAAAATCCATGCTCATCTTGTCCACTTCATCCAGCAGCAGTACGGGGTTAATAACGCCGGCTTTCTTCATCGATTGAAGAATCTTTCCGGGCAGCGCGCCGATGTAGGTGCGCCGGTGTCCGCGGATTTCCGCTTCGTCGCGCACGCCGCCAAGCGAGATACGGACAAACTTTCGCCCGAGCCCGCGCGCGATGGACTTTGCCAGCGATGTTTTTCCCACGCCGGGCGGTCCGACAAAACAGAGTATCTGCCCCTTCATTTCCTCGACAAGATTCAACACTGCGATGTGTTCAAGGATCCTGTCTTTCGGCTTCTCCAATCCAAAATGATCTTCATCAAGAATTTGCCTGACGTGGGTAATGTTGAGATTGTCCTTCGTGTGTTTTTCCCACGGAACAGAAATCATCCAATCGAGGTAACTCCGGATAACGGTTGACTCGGGCGAGAGGGGCGGCGTTTTCTTGAGCTTGTTGAATTCTTCCATCGCCTTTTCTTCGACCGGCGCGGGCATCTTCGCTTTCCTGATTTCTTCCTTGAGTTTGGCAAGCTCGGGAGAGCCCTCGTCGTCACCCAGCTCATCCTGAAGAATGCGTATCTGTTCCTGGATGAAATACTTTCGCTGGGAGCGGGCGATATTATCGTGAACCTTGGTGTCGATCTCCTTTTCAATCTTCAGGACGTCATTCTCCCCGTTGAGAATGCGAATCACCTCGTGCAGCTGCTCGCGGATATTGGTCAACTGGAGCACTTTCTGCTTCACGTCCACGCTCTGAAGAATATTGGAAGCGATATAAAACACCTTGCGGCGCGGGTCCTTGGTGTTCTCAAACGCCACAAGGACTTCACTCGGCACATTCCTGTTGAGGTGAACATACTCGGCAAACAGCGAGGACGTATGCCTGAGAAGTGCGTCGAGTTCGGCATCCACCGGGGCCGGTTCGAAGGTAATCTCCACCTCCGCCTGCATAAACTTCGCGTGGACAAACCGCTTTACTTTGGCCTGCACAACGCCATCCACAAGAATTTTCATGAGGCCGTTGGGGAGCTTGAGCACCTGAACAATCTTGGCAATCGTGCCTTCGGTGAACACGTCGTCCGTGCCCGGTTCTTCCGTCCCGGGATTTTTCTGCGCGGCAAGGAAGAGATATTTTTCGCGCTCGACGGCTTCATTCACTGCGCGTAGCGATGAATCGCGGCCAACCAGCACCGGGAAAATCATGTAGGGATACACCACAACATCACGCAACGGCAGAACGGGAAGCAGCTTGGGAATTGCATCAAGCTGGTGGTGGGTTCCTTCTGTATGGGTTTCAGTCTGCATTCAACAATTTGGATACGGGGTGAGCGGGAATGACGGGTGCGCTGCTTCGCGTGCAACACATGTCAAAACATTGAAACCAATATACCAAGTTACGCGGGGTTTGTCAAAATGAAGTGGAGTTTAGGTAGTGGCTTCAACTGTTACACTACCGGGGCTTACGCGCGGGTTTTCTCGAAGTGCCAGTTGGCGAGGTCGTGATCTTTGCCGAACGGAATGGCATACAGACCTTGAATCCGGCGGGCGTCATATCCGCGACGCTTCATCGCCGCAAAAATCTCATCGCTCTTTTGAGGGTCGGCGTGATCGCGGCGCAGTTCGACAAGCAAATGTTTCGGAGAATGCTTCATGAAGAAATCGTCGTTGCGCGTCAGGAGCTCATATTCAAACCCCTCGACATCCAGCTTCATCAAATCAATGGAGCCGACGTTGTGTTCGCGGCAGACGGTCAGCAGTGTGTGTGTGGTGACGGGATAACACGCGTTATCTTCGGGTTTGGTGGTTGTGAGAAATCCCCCTCCGTCATTTCCGCCAACCGGACAAAACCACATACTGGTTGAGCTGTCGGCAATAGCCGCTTGGACGGCAAGAATGTTGGGATAACGCTCTGCGTGCAATTTCAAATGTTTGTAGATATTTCCATCGGCTTCCACACAAACGATCCGGGCGCCGGAATTTGCTTCCGCGGAAACAAGCGCAAATGTCCCGATATGGCTGCCGACGTCCAGAATAACTTTTGCATCCCTGGAAAGCTTGCGCCACAACCGGAGCGTTACCGATTCATAGTGGTCATCAAGGCAGTAAAGATCGTTGGCAACGAATGAAGAAAGATCGAGACGCATCGGAATGTGTCCGGAGAGCTGAATTTCAACCGGGAGTGAGCCGGATTCCGGCTTGAGAATCGACCGGGTGATGAGCTTCCCAATATCGAATGTCGCAGAAGTTCTCGGGAGCCCCTTCCACAACAACCGCATGAATCGTTTTGCGGCCGGGGCATTGGGGGACGTGGACATTTAGGGCGCTTCGTTCACCGAAGAAACATACGCGAGCAGTTCGTCCTTGGGCATGCGTGAAACCGCCGAGCACAGCGTCTTGTCGTTCTTGGTCCAGAGAACAATCGAACAGCCGTTGGGCTGCGACTCTGCATACCATCCGGTGGATTTCAGCGTTTCCAGCGCCTCGGCGGGAAGCATGATCTTCTCTCCCTTTTGCACTTCCTTCCAGCATGCCTCATACACGTACACGATGCCGGTATCATGCTTGTAGGCGAAGTGCGCCATGGTGAGCCCTGCATACTCTTTCAGTGTGCCGCCAAGCAGCTCACACTTCTTCAGGCGCGGAACGACAACGGGAAATGTCGTCTTGCCTCCATTGTACCCCGCAAGGACTTCCTGTTGGTCGGGGGATTGCGGAGTGATGATCTCGCCGTTGGCTACTCTTGTGTAGTTTGCCAGTGACTGGTGAATGATATTGCCGGGGACAAGGGACGCAGTGCTTACTGAGTGTGGCTCGGGCTGTTGCAGAAGAAGGATCACGCCGACACAGCCGGCGGCAAACGCGAGCGCCGGCCGGAAATAGATCGAGTCCACAATCCGTCGAATCATGCTTGCAGCTTCCGGTTGGGTTGCTGGCGGGCGGGCTGTCGCTTGGCCAACAATTCTTGCGGCAACGTGCGCGGGTGTGGGAGACATCGGAAGGCGTGTGCGGACAAACGAACTGGTCATGGATTCCAGTTCATACTCGGCGCGGCAAGGAGAACATTGCTCCGCGTGCCGCGAGAACTCCTTCATCTTTTCACCGGTCAGGCGCTTGTCAACCGCCGGTGTTACATGCTCTTGAAATTCTTTGCAATCCACAACGATCCTTTATCGAATGTGCATGTATTGGTTCCCGGTGTTAGTCTTCTGTCACATACCCTTTGTCGCGCGCGAACTTCATCAGTTTCGAGCGGAGCAACTTTCTTCCGCGGTGCAACCGTGAACGCACCGTACCGAGCGGTATATCGAGAAACTCGGCAATCTCTTCGTACGTCAATCCCTCAATGTCGCACAGGATTACCACCGTCCTGAATTCCTCCGGCAGTCCGGCGATCGCCATTGCAACATCATCTTCAAGCAAGTTGCCGAAGAGACTCTTCTGAAGATCATTCTCGTCGGCCCCGCCAGCCCGTGGAGCGTAAATATTCTGAACCTCGTCATAATCCACCGTTTCCGGCTCTTTGGACTCCTTCCGGTAGCGGTTGATATACGAGTTCTTCATGATTCGAAACAACCATGCGCGGATGTTGGTTCCCCGTTCATACTTGTCCCAGAAGCGAAATGCCTTAAGATACGTCTCCTGAAGCAGGTCTTCGGCATCTGCCGCATTATTGGTCATGCGCAGGGCAAAGTTATACAGCACGTCCATGTGCGGAAGCGCTTCCTGCTTGAACTCCTGTTCTTTGGGATTTACTGCTGAGGGCATGGGTTTTGTGGTTTCGGGGACAGAAGAAATGTACAACTATCACGAAGGAATATCAAGGAAGGGCTACCCGGAGAATTTCCTGAAGCTCGTCTTTCTTTATGGTCTGATCGATATGAATGTCGCCCAAGCGGACAACGTGGTTCTTCCCGTCAATAACGTGTAATGCCGCAAACGTGCTGAGATCGCCAAACTCCTTGATGACAACGTCGTCCAAACCCCGGTTCCACATCGCCGACGAGGAGACAGAGAGACCAAGATCGGCCGCGAAGGATTTTCCCGATGGATGCAGAATGGTGAGATTGCGGATGAGCACATCGACAATGCTCTTTCCATTCTCCGGCAAACCGTCATAGTGTTGTGTGTTGAGTTGATTCAGCGAACCGCGAGCAATGCAGTCGAGAGCAACAAGAATCGCCACAACATTCAAGCGCCGGATAAATACTTTTTCCGGATCGCCGGGCCAATGACCGGATTCGATGAGCACCGTGCTTGTTCCCCAGCCCTGCATGTTGTCACCGAACGCGCGGGGTTCGAACGCGTCGCTATATCGCGCGACATGACCCTTTGCCGCGTGGGACAATGCCTGTGCAATACACGATGCAACTTGAATCGCTTTGCGGCGAACCGGCGGTGTGGTTTTCTTGACATCACGTGCAGGGGCGAGGAGCGCGATGGCTGTAACTTTAGGCGTGGCGCCGACGCAACTCAGCTCCTGGTCATGAAGGTTGAAACCAAACGCGGGCTTGAATTTCTGCTGAAGGCCTCTGAGGATTTTTGCTTCCGGTGTAACGAGCGCGCGAGCGTCGCGGTTCATGTCGATGCGTGTTGTTGTTCGTCGCGTGCGCTTTTCGGCGCCATCCGGATTCAACATGGGAACGAAGAGAAGCGTACACTTCTCGAGGATACTTCGAAGGTATGACAAACGGGTTCCCTGGCTCGCGAGCAAAGAGAAAATATCCATCAGCGCGAGCGTGGCGGTGGGTTCATCGCCGTGCATTTGCGACCAGAGCAGAACACGAGTTTTCCCGTTGCCGCAACGTACCAGGTTGATACTCCGGCCTTCAAAGGAAGTGCCCACAGATTCGCTGGCAAGCAGTCCGCTGCTTTTTCTTACAAGTCCGGCAAGAACCGATTGAATACGATCATGAGTACAGACGGCGGGAGTGAGATCGGCGAGGGTGTGACTCTCGTGGTTTTTGAGAATTCGGTTGATGAGTGCGCGCAAGAAGAGAACCGGTGTCCTTGTTGATTCTTACTGCGTCAAGTTAGAAAAGGGAAGGGGAAGAAGCAACCGTGTCGGTCGGAAACACGCCTTACCGATTCGGTTCCGCCTGTTCAAGCGCTTCAAAATACTTGCGGATAATATCCTGATAGTCCTTCGAGTATCCTTCTTCCATCGCTTTCAGAAGATCGCGGCGAAGTCTGTCGCGATCCTGTGAGGCGGCGTTCAGTTCCTGTGGTCCGGTCCGGCGTACGTCCTTCCCTGATTCTGCCAGCCGCTTCTTCTCAAAATCCCGTTCACGCGCGGAGCGCTGGGAATCCAAGAGCCGCGAGAGGATGCGTTCCTGTTTGCGTAGCGTTTCCGGATTGACATTTCCCTGCGCCAGGTCGGTTTGTACTTCGCGCATCTCCTGTGCGGCGCGGTTCAGATCGCCAAGCATCTTGCTCAGGTCACCGGTTTGCGCGGCTTCACGCGCAAGCTGCTCAAGAGATTTCCGCACCATGCCCTGTTCTCCCGCAAGCCGGCCCATCTCGGCCGCTTGTTGCGGCGTCATGCCGCCGAGGTTTTGCGTCCCCTGGTTGATGCCCTGTTGCTGTGATGACATCTGCTGGAGTCGCTGCATGAAACCCGCCATACCCATGCCCGATGAGCCGCCTTGCATCATGGAATTCATCGAGCCCTGCAGTTGGCTTGCCGCCTGGTTCAACGAGGCCATGGCTCCGCCCTGCTGCTGTCCGGCCATGTTGCCGTTGCGCTGTTGCAACGACTGCATCGCCTGATCCATCTGTCTCATTGCATCGCCAATGGACTTCCCCAGGTCCGGCGAAATGCTGAACGTGCGTTGTGAAAGCTCTGAAAGCCCCTGGGTCACCGACGAAAGATCGCGCATGATGTCCATTTGCTCCTGCGCGTTCTCGCGGAACCGGGCAGAGTTCTGATCAAGCGACTGGGATTCTTTCTTTAATCCTTCCTGTCTCTTTGAAAGCTCCAGCATATCCTCCAACGACTTGCGCATCGCATTCAAAACTTGCTGTTGCTGGTTCTGCATCATGGATTTCTGCATCTGCTGGAGCTGCTGCATCATCGAGCCCATCTTTTGCATTGCAGAGCGCTGGCCTTTCATCGCCTGCGACATCTGTTGCTGCTGGAGCTGTTGCGCTATTTCCTGCATCTGCTGATCGAGCTGGCTCTGTTCCATTTCCTCCATTGCCTTGCTCATTTCTTCCAGCGGCATCTCGGAGGGAAAGTCCTCCATTTTCTTCTCGAGTCCCGCCATCTCTTTTTCCAGGGCTTCGAGCTGTTCCTTCAGATCCTGCTGTTCTTTGGCGAGCTTGTCCAGCGCATCACGGTCCTGCGGGTTCGTTTGTTCGGTTTGCTTCTGCAATTCCTCCTGCGTGTTCTTGATCTCCTCCGCGCGCTTCACCACTTCATCTGTTTTTTGCTCGATCTGCAGGCGCTTCAACAGGTTCATCGTGCGCTCCAGACTTTCCCGGAAGTTCTCCTCGGAGAACTTGAACTCCTGCAATGCCTGTCGCATCTGCTCCGGCGACATTTGTTGCATGGACTGTTGAAGTTTCTTCAGCGCGTCCGTGAACTCGGGCGAGTTCATTTCCTCCATCATCCGCTGCAATTCCTGGTATTTCTCCATCGTCTCCTTGGAGAGCACCTGGTTCTTCTGCATCTCGGCGGTCATCCGGTCCACCGTCGCGTTGACATCATCCAGCTTCTTTTGGATCTCTTCGTATTTCTTCGCCAGCTCCTGTGCCTTCTGCTGTTGCTGCCAGTCCATCTTCTGCTGATTTTTTCTCAAGTCCTGCTGGAGTTCATCCAGATCCTTCTTCGCTTCCTGTGCTTCCTCAAGCGCTTCCTTCATGCTTTCAAGACTCGTCTCATGTCCCCTGTCCAGATCGGCAAAGACCTCATCAAGCGATGGAAGACGCAGCGTATGGGTTGCACTTCGTGCAGATTTTGGACCGGATACGCGATCGTTATCAAACACTTCGATGTAATAGCTGACAACGTCCTCGGGCACGAGGCGCAATGGTTCAAGCGACCACACGTAGGGAATTTGTTCTTCGGTGGAAGATCGCTCACCCAGCGGCACCGCAATCGTCGTGAATTCTTCCGCCGGTCGTTCATAGCGCGACTGCGTCAGGCGGTACGCGAGACGAAGTTGTGAGAATCCGAAATCATCCGTGATTTTGAAAAGCGTGTTGAGGCTTGCTTCACCTGCAATGTCAAGATGCGGACCGGGCACAAGGATTTCGGCGGCAGGGAATGCGTCCGCGGTGACGCGCAGGGTGTACTCGATGGGATCGGCGTTCGTCAATCCCTCGGTATCGCGCATGTACACATGATAGGTTCCATCCCGCATAAGCGGGATCGATCCTGAGGCTTGCTCACCCTTCACATCCAGAGCTTTCCGGGTGGAATCATTGAAGACAATCATGACTTCCGCGAGTTCTTTGTTGGATTCAACCGAGAGGGAAATGCGGGTTCCTTTCAAAGCTGTGACGTCGCCGATGTTTTCGTCAAGCTCCCTCGGCGCAAGTTTGGTATATGCCGGGTACTGGAGCGAAAGCCGCAATGATTTCAGCGCGGGCCTGTCCAGAACCGTAAGGGTAAACTCGGGGCTGCGGACATCGCCGGATTGCACAAAGTACTCGGTGGATGATTTGACGGAAGAAAACTCGTGCTTGAGCGCCGCGCCCGTGGATCGTTCGAGAATCTGATCGTCAAACGTGACCTGGCCGCGCGGCCGGCTGAGAAGACGCACCGGCTCCTTCGTTTCCCCGATAACGCGGACATTGATGGTTACCGGTTGCCCCTTGACCACCTCGGCGTTTCCCGGCTCGACGGCGAAACTGAACGGTGTGGGTTCGGCAAATTCCTCTCCGTAATGAAGAAGTCTTTGCGCTGAGGCAACAAACACCGACGGGAAACCAATGATAAGAACGAGCGCGGTGAATCCCACAATGCCGAAGATGCGCGCCGTGCGTTTTGCTTGTGACGTATCAACGAACGCGGAAAAGTCCACGCCGGACATATCCGCGTCCGCGTCTTCAATGGAGGCATCCACAAGCGATGGCGAATAGAGTGTGCTTTTCCGCTCGCGGAACAGTTGAAGCGTATTGAGCAAGCGATCGGCAATGTGGGGAAAGTGTGAACCGACGCGGGCCGCCGTGTGCTCATCGGTTTCTTGCGGAACGATTTTCAGAAACCGCAGAAGCGGAACGCCAACGAGCCAGCCGAACAACGCGATACATAAAACAACCGTTGACCAGAAAAGCGCGGTACGTCCCGCGATTCCAAATCGCAGCGCGCCTTCAAGGGTGACCACAAGGATAACCATCACGCCGCTGATGACAAGAAAAAGAAGCGCGCCGGTGAGCAGGGAAATTTTCATATCGCGCGTTCTTGCCGCGGCGAGACGCGTGAGGATAGATATGTGTGTCTGTTCCGTCTGCATGCTTAGTTCGTCAATGCCCACACAATGATGTTCGTTCCGAGGCGGAGTACCTCAGGCCGTTCTCTTGGGGTCGTTGTGTACCCCGGCCGTCACTCATGTTCATTCCCCAAATACAACCCGGCGCCAGGACCAACCGGAATGCCGAGACTCACCCAGGCGACAAGGAACAGGGACCACCCAATCAGGAATACGATACTATAGGGAAGCATTGTTGCAATGATAGTGCCGATGCCCGCATCTTTCGCGTATTTTTGGGAGAACGCAATGATCAGGGCAAAATAGGACATCATCGGTGTGACAACGTTCGTCACCGAGTCTCCAATGCGGTATGCGGCCTGCGTTAGTTCCGGCGTGAAGCCCAGCAACATGAACATCGGAACAAAAATTGGCGCCATGACGGCCCATTTTGCCGAGGAGCTTCCCATGAACAAATTCATCAGCGCGGCAACAACAATAAAGCTGAGAATGAGCGGGATACCGGTGAGCCCGACCGATTTGAGCAGTTCTGCACCCTTAATGGCGGTAATCAGCCCAAGATTTGTCCACTGAAAGTACGCGACGAACTGGGCGGCAAAGAAGACCAGCACAATATAGACGCTGAGTCCGCCCATGGATTTGCCCATGAAGTTGATGATGGCGGAGTCATTCCGCAGTGATTTCGTCGCCAGGCCGTAGGCAATCCCCGGCAACAGAAACACCATGAAAATGATCGTGACAATGCCGTTCAGAAAAGGAGAGTGAAGAATGTCGCCGGTTTCGGGGTTCCGTAGAACAGCTCCTTCGGGAATTGTTGCCAGGCCAAGCAAGACACCGCAGAGCAGAAGAACCGCCCCGGCGGCTTTGAGCCCGCGGCGTTCTTCCAGCTTCAGTTGTTCCATCCCGATCCCCTTTTCGTCGCCGGTGTACGTTCCCAGTCGCGGCTCCACAATCTTCTCGGTGACAAACGTCCCAAGGATGGTAATGAGGAACGTGGACGCGGCCATGAAGTAGTAGTTTGCCGCGGGGTTGACCCTGTATTCGGGGTTGATAATCTTTGCCATCTCTTCCGTTATTCCCGCCAGCAGCGGGTCCACGGTGCCGAGGACCAGGTTCGCGCTGTAACCGCCTGATACTCCCGCAAACGCCGCCGCGAGTCCGGCAATGGGGTGACGGCCAAAAGCAAGGAAGATCACCGCGCCCAATGGAATAAGAATCACGTAGCCCGCTTCAGAAGCGGCGTTGGACATGACGCCCGCGAACACAATAACGACCGTAATGAATCTGCGCGGAGCTGAAAGCACCAACGCCCGCAACGCCGCAGTCAACAACCCCGACCCTTCTGCAACACCAACACCAAGCATCGCCACAAGCACGGTGCCGAGAGGAACAAACCCCGTGAAGTTCGAGACCATGGAGGTAACGATCCGGCGAAGGCCGTCTGCGTTCAGCAGACTCACCGGTGCGATCGGTTTCCCTGTGCTCGGGTGCATTGCCGTAAAATCGAGCAACGCGACAATTCCCGACCCGACAACCACCGTCGCGGCAAATAGGGCAAACAGTGTTGCCGGATGCGGAAGGGCATTCCCGACTTTCTCGACAAAATCAAGAGATCGGTTAAAGAGGTTCTTTCTTGCTGGTTGTTCGGACATTGAGTCTCCGACTACTGAGGGTGAGTGCTTTCTGTAAAACCTTCTTGCCGCCTTCGATTACGCTGGTTATATCAATTCGTCAACGCCCACACAATGATATTCGTTCCGAACCGGAGCGCCTCAATTCGTTTCTCTTCAGGGTCGTTGTGTGTATCAACCCAGCCGTCGCTGGGGTTTGATTCTGTCGTGTAGAACAACACCAACCGGTCGTTATGAAAAAGCCCGAGCCCGCGCGATGGTTTTTCATCGTGTTTGTGTGTTTTGGGTGGGCCGTTGGGAAAATCGAACTGGTTGTGATAAATACCATGGCTGAATGGAATCTCCACAAGTTCTTTCTCCGGAAAAACTTTCCTGAGTTCTCTGCGGATGGCTTTATCCATACCGTAATCGTCGTCAATGTAAATGAATCCGCCGTTCTCGAGGTAGGTGCGGAGCCGCCGGACTTCCGGTTCCGCCAGGACGATATTCCCGTGCCCTGTAATAAAGAGGAATGGATAGGAAAAGAAGTTTTCGCTGGCGATTTCCACAAATTCATAGCGCGGGTCAACGTCAAGGCCGGTGGTTTGGCGGACAAAGTTCAGCAGATTGGGCTCTGCGCCGGGGTCATTGTACCAATCGCCGCCGCCGGAGTATTTCAGGCGTGCGATTTTGAACGCGCTGGAGACCCGCTGTTGCTGTGCCTCAAGCGGTAGAACAATCAACAAAGAAAGGAGGGAAAAAAGGAGAATTCTCATGAACGGCCCTGCGTGTTTCACCCAATGTTCGTGCGTTCAAACTACTGAAGATGAGGGTGGGATGCAAACGTGGTTGAACCGGTTACCCGTAGAGACGTAGCATGCTACGTCTCTACG
>CAZJYO010000001.1:23225-41784 GCA_964550275.1 uncultured Chitinophagales bacterium | reverse complement strand
TGCCAAGGATTGCAAACGAGATCCCCGCCATCTTCATGAGCTTGGCAAACGATTGTGTCACCTTGCGGTAACGCGCGTCATACGCGCCGGCACAACCTACCCAGAACAAGACTTCCGCGTCTTTCGCGTTGCTCATCAAAGGAATATCCATCCCTTCCGCCCAATCAGCACGCGTGGAATGACCGAAACCCCACGGCGTGTAGTTGCGCTCGAGGTTGGAGAACGTCGTTTTCAGTTCTTCCGGGAAACGTGACTCGTTCAACACAAGTCCGCGGCGCAAGTCAACGATGGTATCAAGGTGCTCTATCATCACCGGACATTCCTGCACACAGGCCATGCAGGTCGTGCAGGCCCAAAGTTCTTGTTCGGTAATAAAATTGTCCAGAAGACGATGCTCAAGAACTTCCGTGGACGAACCGTTGCCATTTGCGTTCGCCATGGCCGGAGCTTTTTCAAGCGTGCGCGCGCGGACATCCACAATAATTTTGCGCGGACTCAACATCTTGCCGGTGGTATTTGCCGGACAAACAGAAGAACATCTTCCGCATTCAGTGCATGTATAACCGTCCAGCAGTTGCTTCCATGTAAAGTCTTCGATATCGGTTGCGCCGTATTTCGTCAACGTTTCATCGGCGAGATTGATTGGCTGAAGCGCGCCTTTCGCTGTCAAGTCGCTGAGGTAGACATTCGGAACGGATGACAATACGTGCAGATGTTTAGAAAACGGAAGATAGTTGAGAAACCCAAGCACGGTCAGCATGTGGCCCCAGAAGAAAACATAGTACCAGCTGTGGGCAGACTCAGGAGAGAACAATCCGGCGAGCATGTGAGAAACAAACCGTGCCTCGGACGAGTGACTTCTCCCCATCGCGATGTTCGCCGCGTTCTGTCCGAACATGGTGACCATGACGATCATGATGAGGCACAGGATAAGAACAGCGTCCCATTTGGAATGGCCTGAAACCTGGAGGCGTTTCGGCGGGGCAAACAACCGACGAAGAATGGAGATGACGACAGAAACCAGGACGAGCGCGCCGAAAAGATCAGCGATAAAGATGAGAGGCGGATATAACGGACCGAGAAATGCGAACGAGAAACCGGGGATCAATCCTTCACCGATGGATTCCAGCACGGCGGTGAGTAGAACCATGAAGCCCCAGAAGATCAGCACGTGGAGAAGTCCGGCAAACGGCTCGCGCATGATCTTGGACTGTCCCAGCGCGATGGTAAGGACGCGGGAAACGCGTTCGCCCATCCGGTCGAACCGGTTTTCCTTCTTCCCCAATTGCAGATAGCCGATCAAGCGCTTGATACTAAGGGTGAATATCGCAAGCGCCGCCACCAATACTACGGCAAAGATGATCGAGTTCAACTCCATGAAGTCTCCATCGATGAAGGAAGCTTGTGTTATGGTGAGACGAATATAGCGGGAATGGATGAGAAGGGCAACGCGAAGTTGCAAATCATTGCTCGGCGGTCACCAACCACTTGGTGACCGAAAATCGGAAGTGAACGCGGCCTGCCATCTTCAAACTGTAGGGGTTTGATTAACGAAGATGCCGTTGAAATATCTTCAGCTACCCCACCACCATATCGCCCGTCATCAGCGTAACGGCTCTTCCGCCAATACGCACGGCTTTTACTTCCTTGTTCTCAACGGAAAGCTCAATCGTGACGCGGCCTTTGCGGTTGATGGCGTCGCCCTGCTCCCCCGTTATTGCAATGGTATCGCCGGCAGAAGAAAGATATCCCTGTTGAAACAGGTACACACCAAGTGGTCCGTTCGCTGAACCGGTGACCGGGTCTTCATCAATACCGACCGTCGGCGCGAAGAAACGCGAATGCACGGAGGATGAGTCTTCGATTGTTTCCAGTGTGAAGACACACAGTCCCATAAAATTCCGGCTCTTGAGAAACTGCGTCATCGAAAAGAAGTTGGGCTTTAGTGAAAGCAACGTACTGAGTTTTCTCAGCGGCACATACAAGTATTGCGATGAAACGATGGGCATGCGGTTCTCAAACTCGTCCAATGACATATCCAGGATTCTCCCGAGGTCGAGTTTGCATTCACCCACACGCGCAAAGACAGGAACCGGAAGTCCGAGATACACCTGCGTTCCGCGCGCGTTCTTTTCAACGGTGACCGGTAGATTTCCCGACTGCGTTTCCATGGTAAACTTGTACGAACCGGGGTTCTTCATGCCTGCCATACCTTCTTCGGCGAGCGCATGGAACGCGGCGACGGTCGCGTGTCCGCACAAGGGAATTTCAGAACGCGGAGAAAACCACCGGATGCGCAGATCGGCGGAAGGCATTGTCGGCGGAAGAATGAACGACGTTTCCGAGGCTGCAACTTCACGCGCAATCAATTGCATTTGCGTATCGGTAAGCCCTGTCGCATTCATAACGACGCCTGCCGCGTTGCCGGAAAGCGGCGTATCGGTAAAAGCATCGACGTGCTTCAATCTGACGCGTGTAACCGGTTCTGTGATTCCAGACTTCCTGACTTGGGAAAGTGTTTCGGTGTTCATCGTTCATCCTCGCAATGCTTCAAAGACTCGAACTAAAGTTCGAGCTACAGCCAGTTTGGTGTCAGTCCATGCCTACCTGTTGTAGAGCGAGCTTTAGCTCGCCCCTAAGCCAACATTGTTTAGGCAAGTTTGAGCGCTACAATGGAGCTTCGGTGCTTAAGAAAGAAAACAAATCCCGCATCAACAAAAAATGATGCGGGTGTGTGAACTTCCAACTCATCGCGAAAAACAACTGTTTCTTTGGATGAATCTATAACGAGTAACATCGGGTGGATTGCATCGTCTTTTTTTGTGGCGACATGAAAAATGGCAAAGCGATCAGTGCGAATCATCTGGGGATCAGAGGCCCATTCACCGGATGACGCATGTCGACGAAGCTCCGCTTCATCAGCGGGTGAAAGGAGATGCGTCGGATACACTGCGGTTGGAGATTCCTCATCCGCGCCTTGTTGAATTGCTTGGCGGTTGGCTCCCCATGATTTCAACAACGCCCCCGAGCGGTAGTCCAGCTCCAGAATCGACTCGCCTGAAATGGTTTCCTGTTTGCTGGCAAACACCGAGGTTCCAGTCGCCCTGAGAAACATCAGCTCGTCATGTTTCCACAAGCGGTTTCCTGTTGCGATATCCACCGCGCTTACGCCTTTGTTCCCGGGAAGATCGGGTGAAGCAAATCCATGGAGAAGCATCACGTCTTTGTGAACGCCTTCCATCCCGACCCACCACCGGTCGTGAAGCCCGTCTGTTTTCCAGATGACTTTCCCCGTCTGCTGGTTCAGGCAAAAAAAGCGGACTTCTTTCTTTGCAACATCCCGCTCCTCACCGAGAAGCTCGCCTGTCCCGGAAGCAATAATCCGCCACAACATAAAATCCGTTGTGTACGTCCAAGCTGGCCGTAACGATGAGGATTTAGAAAAAATGGAACCGAAAGTCATGTCATCCGCGCAATGTTCTGGATTAAGATACGGACGGGTGCCGGGAAGAGCAAGACACTGTTGAATCAAGGCCTTCAAATCCCATCCTGCATCCCGAATCGCAGGCGGCGTGCGTCGGAAGACTTTTTGCAGACTCTTCCGGATTCCGACTATTAAATGATTGCGGCGTTGCCTGCCTGCTGGCAGGCAGGCGATTCGGGAAAGTTCTCTCCCGCAACTATCAAAAATACTATCGTGCGGGATGCCGTAAAGCGGCATTTGGTACTTTCTCTTCAAAGAGAAGGTACAACATTCATGCTGGGCTCATCCGCGGCCAAAATACTCCAGCAGAATCGGCTTCATTGCTTGAAGTGCAAGAGCACGATGACTAACTTCATTCTTCTTTGCGAATGACATCTCTGCGAGTGTCTCGCTATGGCCGGCGGGAAGAAAAATCGGATCATAACCAAACCCCGCCGAGCCGCGCGGCGTTTCGATGATGCTGCCGAACACCGTTCCCTCGACTATTCTATCCACGTCGGTCGCGGCAAAGGCGAGAACACAACGGAATTGCGCGTTACGTCTTCTTGCGGGAACGCCGCGCATTGCTGAGAGGAGTTTCTTGCAGTTGTCGTGATAACTGGCTTTGGGCCCGGCATACCGTGCCGAGAAAACGCCCGGTGCGCCGTTGAGATAATACACTTCGAGTCCGGTATCATCGGCAAGCGTGGGGAGATTCGCCTGGCGAAACACCTCCTGCGCTTTCTTCCAAGCGTTCCCTTCAATCGTATCCTGGTCTTCAACAACTTCGCCGATCGAGGGAAAGTCTTCCATGGTGAGAATTTTGAGGTCGAAGCCGCCAAGAAGGTTCTGCAGTTCGCGCACTTTGTGCTGGTTGCGCGTCGCGAGTACAAGTTGTTTCAATTCTGTACGCGTCCCAAAAGATCGCGCAGTTCCTTAACACCGTTTGAGTGAACCTCTCCCTCGTCCAGCGTGGCGTGGTCGCCGTTCCGGTAAAGCCAACGCCCGTCCACCATCACGTCATGCACATTTTCAGGAGTGCAGGAATACACAACAGAAGAATAGAGATTATCGCTGGGCTCATTCAGAGCAGGAGTCCAGCATTTTTGAAGATCGAGCAAAACAATATCGGCTTTCTTTCCGGCCTGAATGCTTCCGATATCATTGTGCAAACCTAACGCTTGGGCACCGCCGAGTGTTGCAAGTTCAAACACGGTTTTTGCAGGCAACGCGGTTGGACCGTGAATCGGTTTTTGCAGAAGCGCGGCGAGCCGCATCTCATGAAACATATCCAGTGTGTTGTTACATGGGGCGCCGTCTGCGCCAAGCGATACGGTAATTCCTTTCGCGAGCATCGCAGGAACTTGGGCGATTCCTGAGCCAAGCTTTAGATTTGAGGAGGGGCAATGAAGAACCGGCGCGCGTCGTTCAGCGAGAAGATTCATTTCCCGATCGTTCAGCCAGATGCAATGGGCAAGACAGGTATTCGATCTGAGGATGTCGAGCTTCTCAAAGAATTCTATGTTGTCCATGCCGCATCGTGCGCGGACAGCTTCGAGCTCGCGCTTGTTCTCGGATGCATGGGTATGAAAGAGCATCCCCGGAAACGCGCTTGCCATTTCGTGCGCTTCCTTCAAAAGAGTGTCTGAACAGGAAAGAACAAACCGAGGCGCAACAGCGTACTTGATTCTTCCATCATAGCTGTTGTGCCATTGCTCGGCTTGCCGGCGCGTTGAACCGACTGCGTCCTTAGTGCTTTCACGAAGCAAAGGATACAACTCATTCACATCCATCATCGCCTTGCCGGCGAAAGCACGCATGCCAGTTTCGCCAATCGCTCGTACAACTTCTTCTTCATGGTGAATGCTTCCCATATCCATGATGGTCGTCGTGCCTGAACGGATTAGCTCGGCGAGTCCCAGCATTGCAGATGCGCGCATTGATTGCGCCGAGTGTGCGTACTCGTAAGGGAATATTCTCAATTGAAGCCAATCGAGAAGCTGAAGATCGTCCGCAAGTCCGCGGAAAAGCGTTTGACAAAGATGAATGTGTGTTTGTACAAATCCGGGAATGGCGACAAGGTTCCGCGCGTCAACGACCTCTCCATCAAAGCCGGCGAGTGCTGGGCCCACGTGTTCAATCCTGTTGCCGCGAACCACGACGGTTCCATCAGGAATAATACGCCTCGTTCCATCCATCGTGATGACCGCGGCGGTCCGGAGAAGAAGCGGTTTCATGGGTGAGTCAGTTCAGAAGAGCATTGAGTGCTGCATCCACCGTTTCCACTTCACAAATATCAATGGAATCCGAGCGCTTGACGCCTTTGAGGTTTGCTTTCGGGAGAATGATACGCTTGAAGCCAAGCTTTGCCGCTTCGGCGATGCGCTTTTCAATCTGACTGATCGTGCGGATCTCTCCGCCAAGACCAACTTCACCGACGGCAACCGAGTATGGATTGACAGGAACGTCGTTCAAACTGGAAACGATCGCAGCCGACATACCAAGATCGGCGGCAGGTTCATCAATGCGAACGCCGCCGGCGACGTTAACGAAAACATCATACTGACCGAGATGAAGTCCGACGCGTTTTTCCAAAACCGCAAGAAGCATTTGTAGTCGTTTCCCGTCAAACCCGGTCGAAGTCCTTTGTGGCACACCATAACTTGTCGGCGCCACCAGGGCTTGTACTTCGAGCAAGAGCGGTCGAGTTCCTTCCAGACTCGCGATCACGGTTGAACCCGTCGCTCCCGAGTTGCGTTGCGCCAGAAATGCCTCCGAAGGGTTGTTCACCTCGCGCAAACCGCCGTCGTGCATTTCAAAAATTCCGATCTCGTTCGTCGAGCCAAACCTGTTCTTCATCGCGCGCAAAATGCGATATACGTGTCGGGATTCACCCTCGAACTGCAGCACGGTGTCCACCATGTGTTCGATCACTTTGGGACCGGCGATGACCCCCTCCTTTGTCACATGCCCAACGAGGAACACGGGCACGTTGTTGTTCTTTGCGAAGCGCAGAAAGAGCGACGTCGCTTCGCGCACCTGTCCAACACTGCCCGCAGCGCTTTCAAGTTCAGGACGATACATAGTCTGCACAGAATCAACAATGACAACATCCGGCTTTGTTGATTCAAGCAACGATGCGATGACATGAAGATTTGTCTCGGCGAGGACAAAAAAGTTTTTAGAGGGTTTTGGCGAAAGACGTTCGGAACGAAGTTTGACCTGAGAAACGGACTCTTCGCCTGTTATGTAAAGAACGACCACGTCTTGTAATGACGACGCCATTTGCATCATTAGTGTTGACTTTCCGATGCCGGGGTCGCCGCCAATAAGAACTACTGAGCCCTCAACGATGCCGCCGCCCAGGACACGGTCGAATTCCGGTATCCTGGTAGTCTGCCGCATTTCCGGATCAGTGGTCACATCGGCAAGGCGCATGGGTTCGACTTTTGATCTTACCGCCGGCGGGCGTTTCGCCGAGCCGCCGCGTTCATCCATTTCCTCAACAAAGGAATTCCATGCGCTACAGTTCGGGCATTTGCCTATCCAGCGCGGTGATTCATACGCGCATGACTGGCAGACGTATTTGGTGTGAACCTTGCTCATGGCGGTTCAATATATGGAGGGGGTGGGTGAGATACAACGAGACCTCAGCATGCCCGTTGCCTTTCGGCAATGCCATCACTATATTCTCCACGATTCGTGGAAACTTCAAGCACCAAATGACAAATATCAAAACCGCTATCTTCCTTGCTTTAATTTCCAGTACGTTTGCACATTCGCAAACGCACCACCGCGAAGTCCGCGCTGTGTGGATTACCACAGCCGCCGGACTTGATTGGCCTAAGAGTACCAACAAGCAGGAACAGCAGCAAAGCCTTCGCGCAATGGTCGCAAACCTGAAGTCTATGAACTTCAACACCATCTACTTCCAGGTGCGCGCACGGGGCGATGCATATTACAAATCATCCTATGAACCCTGGGCGGAAAATCTCACGGGGACCCTCGGAAAAGACCCGGGATGGGATCCACTTCAGTTTGTTTTAGATGAAGCACATGCGGCAGGCATGGAAGTCCACGCATGGTTCAACGCGTACAAGGTTCGCGGACCCAACCGCGTTCCCTCCAGTAATCCTCAACATCCGGCGCGGGCACATGCCGATTGGATTGTTGACGTCGATAACGAGGGATGGTTTGATCCGGGTATTCCGGCAGTGCGAACGTATCTTCTCAAAGTCGGGCTTGAGCTTGTTCGTTCCTACGATATCGACGGCTTCCAATTTGATTTTGCGCGCTACCCCGGCCAGCAATTCCCGGATGACAAGACGTTCAAACGCTATGGCAACGGAATGAAACGCGACGATTGGCGACGTTCAAACATCAACACTTTTGTTGAAGCTTTCTACGATAGTGCAGTCGCAATAAAACCCATGCTGAAAATCGGCTCTGCGCCGCTTGGCGTGTTCAATGTGGGAACAAAGCAAAGCGGCTGGGGCGCGTATCATTCGTACTATCAGGATTCACGCGGATGGCTGCGTGATAACAAGCAGGATTACCTCGTTCCTCAATTGTATTGGGATATGGGCGAGACGACCGGAGATCCCGATTTTGCGGCGCTCGCGAAAGAATGGCAATCGACAAACGCGGGTCGGCAGGTATACGTAGGGTTAGGTGTGTACAAGGAAGAAGTAATGGCACAAGTTCTGTCACAGATTGATACGAGCAGAGCCATGGGCACTCTTGGTCAGGCGTTCTTCCGTTATGAACACATTCGCGACGCGCGCAACTTGTTGACGCGCTACGAAGCTCCCGCCCTTCCGCCAACGATGCCGTGGAAGGATTCAACTCCGCCAAATCCTCCGACAAACCTTGTTGCAACGGAATTATCATCAGATGTTTTCCATCTTGAATGGATTCCGCCGAAACGGGCTATGGACGGAGACACTGCGCATCAATACACCATCTACCGAACCACGGATGGTTGGGAACATGCCGTTCTTGCCGGCATCACGAATGACGGAGCCGCGTTCTTTGTCGATACCGTTCGCAATCACGCGGGTTTACGCTATACGTACGCAGTATGCGCGGTGGACAAGGGAAATAATGAGAGTACACCCTGTTTGACGCCGCCGGTAGTAGTACATGAACTCGTCGCGCTTAAACAGCGTCTCGTCTCACCGGTGACGTTCTCGACAACAACCTCACGCGAAAATACCGAAGTCCAATTTGCCGGCTACAAAGTCCCGGAACGGACAACTGTGCTGTTGACGCTCTTCAAATCAGGAATGGATCAGGCCATCGCTACAATAGTGGATCAGGAACAGGGTCCGGGCACTTATGTTGTCTCACTGCCGACAAGGAAACTCGTAGGGGGAAATTATCTCGTCAGATTGCAGGTGGGGGAAACAACGCTTGAGCGCGGGATTAATGTTGTACGGTGAGTGTATTCCCTTTGTGCTCCTGAAGCTCAAACGAGCAACAGGCTTAGTTCCGGTACGTAGGTTATCAGAACGAGTGCGGCAAGCAAAATGAGAATGAACACAAGTGTGGCGCGTACGACGGTAAGCACCGGCTTCTTAAAACGTAAGCTGGATATGAAGAGGTTAAGACCCACCGGCGGCGTAAGATAACCAATCTCCAGATTGGTGAGGAAGATAATCCCAAGATGAATCGGATCGACACCGTAGTAGGTTGCCACCGGGATAATCAACGGCACCACGACGATCAATGCTGAAAAAATATCCATCATCATCCCGACGATGATGAGGAAGATGTTCAACACAATAAGAAACACCACGGGGCTCGTGATAAATGTCTGCGTCAACTCAAAGAGCTTCACCGGCACTTCTTCATCGATGAGATAGCTCGTTAGTCCGAACGCCGCTCCGAGGATCATCCTGATGGCGCCCACCAGCAGCATGCTGTCTTTCCTCACGCGCGGGATGTCAGTGAAGAGTTTCAAGTCCTTGTAGACAAACACCTCCACGACAAGCACATACACCGCCGTGACCGCGGCGGCTTCGGTCGCCGTGAACAAGCCGGAGTAGATTCCCCCCACCACGAGAACCGGAAGAGGCACTTCCCACATTGCCGCGCGGAGCGCGGAGAATACTCCCGGCAGAGAGAATGGGGTGCGCGGCACGCCAAGTTTTTTTCCCTTCCACATGCTGTACACACCGAGAACAACTACAAGCAGAATACCGGGAATGATCCCTGCGGCAAAGAGCTTGTCGATGCTGACTTTTGAAAAGAGCGCATACAGTATCAGCGGCAGACTTGGAGGAAAGAGAAGCCCCAGACTTCCTGACGTCGTGATGAGTCCGAGGGAAAATCGTTCGCCATACTTTTCCTGAAGCAGGATGGGATAGAGAAGTCCGCCCAAGGCGACAATAGTAACACCCGAAGCGCCCGTGAACGCCGTAAACAGCGCGCACGTCATGAGCGCAACCACCGCAAGACCTCCGTGCATCCAGCCGAAAAGCGCGCGTGCAAGGCTCACCAAGCGAACGGGGGCTTTGCTTTCCGCAAGGACGTAACCGGCGAACGTAAACAACGGAATAGCCACGAGCGTGGGATTGCTGGTAATCCGGTAGAGTTCCACCATGACGACGGAAGGGTCAATGCCTTCGCTTGCGAACGCGATAACGGCAACAACGCCGATAATGACAAAAAGCGGAGCGCCGAAGAGCGCAAGGGCTGCAAGCAGGAATCCGAGGAGAAATGTGATCACCCGGTGCTTCCTTCCTTTTTCCTTGTGACGAGTTCCCCGATCTTTTCAACCGCCTTTACCGCAAAATGAAAACCTACTGCGCCGTATCCCGCAGGGAGAATAATCAGCACCACCCACGTGGGAAGAGAGAGAACAAGCTCGGTTCCGGCGGCTTTTTCATCAATGAGAAATGTCAGGGAGATGCGGGCAAGGTAGCCGCACGCCGCGGAGGCAAAGAGGTTGGTGATAATTGCGGAGACGCGGCGCGCAGAAGGAGGAATGTATTTTGTCAGGGCATCGATGCCGATGTGCCGTTCATCAGCGGTCGCAAGCGCGCCGCCGATAAAACCCAGCCACATCACAAGATGGCGAACAACCGTGTCCGCCCAGACAAAACCGGAGGAAAACACATTACGAAGAATCACTTGGCCGAATGCAAGCACCAGCATCGTTCCAAGCAGGATGACGAGACACACTACCTCCAGATTGTAGAGTGCCTTATCAATGCGCCGGAGCGTATTCATCGTGAACGCTTGGCGCGGTACTCCGTCACGGTTTTCTCGACGCGATCCAGGAACTGCTGATCATACAGTTTACCCACCAGCATCTGGCGCGTCTTCTTCCCGGCTTCCTGGTATTCTTTCATCGCGGCAGGAGAGGTCACCGGATTGATTTGAATCCCGTTCTTCTTCAACGATTCCACCGCTTGTTCATTTTCGCTGCGGCTTTTTTGGGTGAGGGTCTGCATGTACTTCCGTCCGTTACGAACCAGTATTTCCTGCATATCGGCGGGGAGTGTGTCGAAGTATTTTTTTGAAACGACCACGGCGCCGGAAGCATCCGCAAGCGGAAGTCCCATCATATATTTCACGCGCGTATGCCACTGCAACGCGATAAGTCCGAGCGGCGAGGCATAGACGCCGTTGACGAGCCCTGTCTGCAACGAGGTCAGCACTTCGGTAATCGCCAGGGGCGTCGGACTGATACCGAATGTTTTGAATGTCGCTTCGGCAACCTGGTCACCTTCCCACAACCACATTTTCACGCCGTTCATGTCGGCGTTGGTGCGGACCGGAGTATTGGTGAACACGTGAACAAACCCGACCTCTGCCCAGCCGAGCAGGATGAATCCATTATCACGAAGAGCGTCACCCAGCTCTTTGTCGAGCGTCGCATAGAGATGATCCACCTCGCCGTAGGACTCACAAAGAAACGGCGAGTCAAGAATCCTCAGCTTGGGTGCGATCTCTCCGAGACCGAAGCCCGTTAGCCCCGCACTGTGCAGCTGGCCAAGGCGGATCTTTCTGATAACGTCCTTGTCTTCTCCTTGAACAGCTCCGGGATAAATCTTGAAGCCTAGCTTGCCGTTGCTTTCTCTGCGCAACGCAGAGTCATATTCGCGCATCACGTTCAGCCACGTGCTGCCTTCCGGCGCAATTGATGCAAACTTGATTGTATACTGCTGTGCATGGGAGAGTCCATAACACATTAGTACACCACAGAATAAAACAAGGGATCGTCTCACAAACACATCCTTCTTCTATGTTTTCGGTTGGCTCAAAACAAATCGGGCTTGCGTTGAATAAGCGCTTCTGCTTTTCTTTTTGCAATGGCGTTGGCAAGCCGGAATTCCGGAAGCACTTCCAGCGATTCGTTGCGGACTTTTGTCAGCAACTCGTCAAAGAGCGCTTCATTCAGCGTCTGGACAGCATAGGAGCGCGCATAGTAGACATACGTCATCAGGAATCTGCCGCGGTTCATTTCGATGGCTTTTTCAAAGTGCTGTTTGGCGAGATCGGGATTCCCGCCGAGCATCCTGCCGCGGCTTCCGTACAGCGTGCCGAGAAATACATGCGCGCCGCCGTAGTAGAAGGAGGAATCTCTCTCCAGAACAAACTGCATCATTGCTTCCGTCCGCGGAAGATCAATAAGTGCATCGGGTTCGGTGAGCGAGAGATTGATATAGCTTCCCCATCCGAACGCTGTCCAAAACACCGCCGGAACCATGTCGTTGTCAAGCTTGGAAAGCTGGGCGCGCAATTCATCGGGTGAGCCCTTCAGCGCGCGGGTAAGCTCTTCATTTTCATGCAGGATGCGCAAACCGTAGTCGCGCCCCCGAAGGTAAAATCCTCGCGCCCGCACAGGATCATAGTCCTCCACAAAACCCAACGCGTAACTGGAGTACCCTTCGCTCGCGCGGAGAAGAAGCCGTTCGTCATCGGGGCTGTTCTTCAGCATCACTTCGACCAGCTTCAGGTTCGCCGGCAATGCCTGTCCCACAAAATCGAGGTCCTGCTCCTCCTTGAACGCGCCAAATCCCTCATCGATAATTCCGCCAACAGTCCCGACGGCAATATCCTTGACGCAACCGGAGAAGCACGTGACGCACAACAGGGCGAGAAGAAATGCTTTCATCGTCGGGGGATCATCCTTTCGAGACGCGTTCGAGTTCCATCAGCACCTCAACCGGATCGAAGGGCTTGCCGATGAACCCATCCGCGCCGAGACTGCGTGATTCCATGGCGTTCGCGAGTTCGGCAAACGCGGTCAGCATGATGACGTGCGTACGGGGGTGGCGTTCGCGGATGAACTTCAACACTTCAAATCCGCCCATGTGCGGCATCTTGATATCGAGAAGAACAACATCGAAAGACTCATTTTCCAGAAGTCCGATGGCATCGTCCCCGTCAAAACAAGTCTTTACCTGGTAGCGCTCACGCGTGAGCAGAGTGCTCAGGTGGGCGCGCACGCCTTCTTCATCGTCAACAATAAGTACGGTGATGGATTTCTTGGAGTCCGTCATGTCATGAAATGTGTTCTGGTGAGCATATGCCAACACAGAATAGCAAACAGTTGACAGAATTTCAACGCAAGGGGTGAATGTTGTTTGCTATTCCTCGATGAATTCCCTATCATAGCGCGGCCTCAAACGACAATCACCGGGATCCTCCACCGATGACCACACGGCGCAAGAAGACCAGTACCAAACCGGCGCCACAACCGCGCAACCGCACACGGCTTTCTGCCGGCATGCGGGAAAAGCTCTGGATGAATGTGCTCTTCACCGATGTCCCGCCGCGGAAGATCGTTTCCTTCCTTTCCCGCATGACCCTCCGGCGGTACAAAACCGGCGAAGTGATTTTTAACCAATCCACAAAGGGAAGAGACCTCTACCTTATCATCGATGGAACCGTGCGCATTCGCAAGGTAACGAAGCACGGATTTATCTCTCTTCTGGCGGTATTGCATGAACGCGATTTCTTCGGCGAGCTTTCCATGATGGACCGGCTTCCGCGTTCCGCCCGCGCTGAAGCGGCGTCGCCATGCACGATCGGCATTGTCAAGGGAGCCGACGTGCGTTCCGCGTTCCAAAAAGATGACATCCTCGCGCGGAACATTCTTCACAACTTGGTGCGCCGGCTTCGCACGATGGATGACCGGTTCGTGGATGAACTGGACCGGCACTCCTCCGCGAGTGAAACCAAAGTGGGCAAACTTCAGTCACTTGTTGAAGCCAGCAGGGTTGTGAACTCCACACTTGAATTGAACAAGCTGCTGGACCTCATTGTGGAGGCGGCAACCAACAGCATTCGTGCCGACCGCGGAACACTCTATCTTATCGATCATGCAAAGGGTGAACTCTGGTCAAAAGTAGCCCAGGGCAACAACATGGTGGAAATCCGCCTCCCGGTAGGCAAAGGGCTGGCAGGACATGTTGCAAAGAGCGGCGAGACGATCAGTATCGCCGATGCGTACAACGATCCGCGGTTTAATCCTGAGATCGACAAACGAAGCGGATACCTGACGCGGAATGTGTTGTGTATGCCGTTACGCGACAAGACCGGCGCGATCATCGGGGTGTTTCAACTGCTCAACAAACGCAACGGGGCATTCACCCATCAAGATGAATCGTTCATCGAAGCATTCTCCATCCATGCCGCGATTGCCATTGAGAATGCGCGCATGGCGCAGGAGATGGCAAGGAACGAGTCGCTTTCCGCAGTTGGAAGAATGGCGAGCACTGTTATCCATGACATAAAAAATCCTATGGCAGCAATGCGCATGTACGCGCAGGTCATTAAGGGGAAGTTGAGTGCCAAAGACGCGCGGATGGCCGATGACATGATGCACGAGGTGGATCGCTTCGTTGCGATGACGCAGGAAATCCTGGACTTTTCACGGGGAACGAGCGAATCCCACCTCGAGACGGTCAACCTCGCGGACGCGCTTCAGCCGGCGTTGCGAATTCTGGAAGCCAATCTTTCTAAACGCGGCATGGGACTCACCAAGGAACTTACTTACTCGGGAAATGCGCGCGTCGATATTGACAAACTCGAACGTGTGTTCTTCAATCTGGCGGGCAATGCGGCCGATGCAATGGCCAAAGGCGGAACGCTCACTCTCCGGACAGAGCAACAGGGAGATGACCTCGTTATTGTTTTCCGCGATACAGGAACGGGCATGCCCGAAAGCGTCAGGTCGCAAATGTTCGAACCGTTCTTCACACACGGCAAACCAAAAGGAACAGGGCTCGGACTCGCAATCGTAAAAAGAATTATTGATGATCACGGGGGGCGCATCGAAGTGACCTCTGAGGTTGGCAAGGGAACGAGCATAGCGATCCGGCTACCGATGGCATAAGACCATCCATCTCTCCTCAAATTCATTGGCATATCTTATTCATTTTTGCTACTATTTTAACAAGTACGGGCACTTGTTCGGGTAGATGGCGAAATTGGCAGACGCGCTAGCCTTAGGAGCTAGTGGGGAAACCCGTGGGGGTTCAAGTCCCTCTCTACCCACTGATTGCTCCAACATTGTCGCGGCGGTGTGGAGGGCGCGCCAGACTCAGGAGCTGGCGGGGAAACCCGTGGAGGTTCTTCCGAAGGAACCACTTCGGCAAAGTCCACTCATGCCTACAACGCCATAAGATTTCCCGCACACCTTACCACATCATCTCATACAGAAAGAAAGACAGTGGAAGTAACCATTCACCCTATCAGCAGCGTTCAACAAGAAGCGGAGATTCAAGTCTCTACCACCGAACTCCAGCCGCTGTTCGACAAGGCCTACGAGAAGTACCGCAAGAAGGTCGAGATCAAAGGTTTCCGCAAAGGCAAAGCCCCGCTGGAAATGATCAAGCGCATGTATGGCCCTGTCATCGAGCACGAATCGCTTGATGATGCCGCCGACCAGTTTTACAAACAGGCGATGCAGGAACGCAACATCCGTCCGATTGGCCAGCCCAAACTCGTTGACATGAACCTCAAGGACGACCGGAGTTTCTGGTTCAAGATCGCATACGAGACCCGGCCGGAAGTGACACTCAAAAAATACAAAGGGATTGCCGCCGAAAAACCTGTTCATACCATCGCCGATGAAGAAGTTAACGCTGAGATCGAGTACCTTCGCCGCGCAAACAGCACCTCTACCGAAGTTCCCGCGGTAACCGATGAACACCACGTGGTCATTGCGGATGTTCAGGAACTTGACGACGCCGGGACGCCTCTCATCGGACGAAAGAATCAGGGTGCGCGGTTCGTGTTGTTTGATACCGGCGTTCCGCAGGAAATCCGCTCGGCGCTTGCCCAAGCTGAAATCGGCGGAACCTACAAAGCGACGTTCACGACACAGCACGAGGACCATTCCCATGCTATGGCCGTCGCGATCACGCCGACAAAAATCGAGAAAGTTGTGTTGCCTGCGTTTGATGCGGACTTCGTGAAGAAAATCACCAAGGACAAAGTCTCTACCGCGGAGGAGTTCCTCTCCAACCTCCGTACCGACCTTGCCCGTTATTGGGATGAACAGTCCGAACGCAAGGTACGCGACGCCGTTGCCGATGAAATCGTGCGTTCACACGAATTCGATGTGCCTGATTCCCTCGTAGAAAGTTTCCTCGACGCGTTTTTAGAAGACATCAAGAATAGGTCACGGGACCGGCAGCTGCCAAAGGGATTTGACACGAACAAGTTCCGCGAAGAAAGCAAGGCAACCGCCGTGTGGCAGTCGAAATGGATGCTGCTGAAGGAAGCCATCGCTGAAAAAGAGAATATCACGGTTACGGACGAAGACATGGACAAACTTGCCGCCGCGGAAGCGGCACGCACCGGCATCGACAAAGACCGGCTTCTTCAATACTACAAAAGCTCCGGATCGGCATCGGAACGGTTGTTATCCGAGAAAATAATGTCGTTCTTACGGGAGAAGGCCGAGGTCAAGGAAGTCCCCGAACAACCGGCAAAAGAACCGGTTGCGCGCGTCTGACGATTGCATTCATTCAATCTTATAACGAACAAAAAGGAACACGCATGAGCGGAATGTACAATCAACTGGTACCGATGGTAGTGGAACAGACAGGCCGCGGCGAACGAGCATACGACATCTTCTCGCGCCTGCTGAAAGAACGCATCGTTTTTATCGGCACTCCGATCGACGACGGCGTTGCAAGCCTCACTATCGCCCAGTTGCTTTTTCTCCAATCGGAAGATCCGGACAAGGATATCAACTTGTACATCAACTCTCCGGGCGGCAGTGTTTCCGCTGGGCTCGCGATCTATGACACGATGCAGTACATTCGCCCTGATGTTGCAACAACATGCATCGGGCTTGCGGCGAGCATGGGTGCTGTGTTGCTCGCAGGCGGAGCGAAAGGAAAGCGCGCAGGTCTCCCCAATTCCCGCATTATGATTCATCAGCCCTGGGGCGGCGTGCAAGGCACGGCTTCCGATATCAGCATCCAGGCGGAAGAAATCATCAAGACCAAAAAGCGCCTCAACGAAATCCTTGCTTCACACTGTTCAAGACCGGTCGAGCAGTTGGAAAAGGACACCGACCGCGACCGGTACATGTCCTCCGAGGAAGCAAAAGCATACGGGCTGATCGACAATGTGTACGTGAAGAACCAGGCCGAAATCAAGAAACCAACCCCGTAACCCATGGCGACGAAACGCACAGGAGAAAAGATCCACTGTTCTTTCTGCGGGAGAAGTCCCGAAGAAGTGCAGAGCATCATTGCCGGACCGGATGTGTACATTTGCGACATCTGTGTTTCGAGCTCGGTGGATATCATCCGGAACAACCTCGCCGCGTTCAATGCGCACCGGGGACCGAAATCCGGACTCACGCCTGTGCAAATCAAGAACGCCCTTGATGATTATGTCATCGGACAGGAACGGGCAAAGAAGTCGCTCGCCGTCGCCGTGTACAACCACTACAAGCGCATCGATGCGAAGGAACGGCTTTACGACCTGGATGATGTTGAGATCGAAAAGACGAACATCCTGCTCATCGGCCCGACGGGAACGGGCAAAACCCTGCTCGCGCAGACGCTCGCGCGAATTCTTGACCTCCCCTTTGCTATTGCCGATGCAACGACGCTGACAGAAGCCGGTTACGTCGGGGACGACGTGGAAACCATTCTTGTTCATCTCCTGCAGAACGCCGAATACAACATCGAGCGTGCAGAACGCGGTATTGTGTACATTGATGAGATCGACAAAATTGCGCGGAAGAGCGACAGCGCTTCAATTACGCGTGATGTCTCGGGCGAAGGTGTGCAGCAGGCGTTGCTGAAAATTCTTGAAGGCACGGTTGCCGGCGTTCCACCCAAAGGCGGACGCAAGCACCCGGAACAAAGTCTCATCAACATCAACACGCGCAACATCCTGTTTATTTGCGGCGGGGCGTTTGAAGGATTGGACACCATCATTGCACGTCGCGTTAACAGAAACCCGATGGGTTTCGGTGCGGATATCAAAGGCCGCAAAGAGGCACATGCCGATAATCTTCTTCCCCTTGTTCAGCCGGAGGATTTGATCCGCTTTGGGATGATTCCTGAGTTTGTCGGACGCCTTCCATTGATTGCCGGATTGCATTCTCTCGGCGAAGACGCTCTTCACAACATTTTGACGAAACCGAAGAACGCCATCCTGAAGCAATACAAGAAGTTGTTCCGGATGGAAGGCGTGGATCTCAGCATCAACGATGACGCCGTTGATGCTGTTGTGCGAAAGGCCATCGAGCGCGGAACCGGCGCCCGCGCACTGCGCTCCATCATCGAAGAAGTGATGCTCGAAATCATGTACAACCTGCCCGAGCGCTCCAACGTCACCACCTGCACGATTACGAAGGATGTCATCCTCAAACGAGCTGAACCGTTGTTCACCTACGGAGAGCGAAAGCAGTCGGCGTAGTTCGCGAGATTTTTTTCCTGGCTGTCTTCCAACCCCAACCTTCAGGTCGGCGTTGGACGAAGATTCTGAGTGATGCCCAAACTGTCTCTTCCATAACCTCGACCTTAAGGTCGAAGTTGAAGATACCCATGAGATGCCCCCTAGTATATCCCGCGCAAACTTCCCTGCTTCGTCACTTTGACGTCTTGAAGT
>CAZJYO010000001.1:16852-23125 GCA_964550275.1 uncultured Chitinophagales bacterium | reverse complement strand
CCCCTAGTATATCCCGCGCAAACTTCCCTGCTTCGTCACTTTGACGTCTTGAAGTATCGGTGACTTCAGGCGAATTTCAATCCTGAAATTCCTGTATTGTCCCGTCGGAACCCAGTTGAAGTTCATCTCCCAGCAGTGAAGGTCGCGGTACACGGAAATCTGCGGTGCGGCAATTTCACGGTTGATGATGTCATAGCTTGTGCTCGCGGTGAATTTCCAATTGTCAGTAAGGTTAAAGCCAAGCGCCGCGGCAATCGAGGAGGAACGTGTTACCACGCGCGGGTCCGGCTGGTTTTGGGAGAAGTTCCATGACAACTGCAGGTTCCAGGGAATACTGAAATCCACCGGCTCTTCAGCGATTAGTCCCGTGTATCCGCCCTTCCCGATTTGGTCAATGGAATCCTGCGCCGTGCGCACAGGTCCGGATGTCGTTTGCTGTTTCTCTCCGCTGATGGACGTTGAGATGCTGAATGTGAAGCTCGTCAGTTCAGCAAGCCGCCCTTCTTCGCTCAGCAGGAATTTGTCGACGCGTCTGCCGGTCGTCGGCCTGTACGGATCAGGTTCAAACTTGTACAAATTATATCGGGCGCTTCCGCCAATATCCAGAAGCGTCCCCACGCTCGTGCGAAACACCATTCCGATTTCATCCCACTTCAAACTGTCGCGCGCAAAATTGTACCCTGAACCGATATCAAAATTCAGCAACTGAAACTTGTTGGGCTGACCCGAAGTATCCTGCGCTTCCGTTTTCGCTTCAAACACATTGCCAAGACGAAATGAAAGCGCCTGGCGCTCTTCAGAAGGTGCACCGCCAAAGACTTCACGCTCAAAATGGCTGTACTCGATCGTCCGACCGAATTCATCCACATAACTTCCGAAGTAGCCGTAGTTCGATGAGCTGAAATCCGGTTGATAGGTATAAGCAATAGACGGCGTAACCTGGTGTCTGATCCCTGACAAACCGAATATCCCCGGCTGGAAAATGCCGTAGAACTTCGTGCTGGCGGAAATTCCCATATCATAATACCGCACTGCCTCGAAACCTTTCACGTCGTCCGTGGTTACGGTGCTGTCGGCGGAATTGAATGTCTTGTTGACGCTCTTGTTGTACCATTTCTCCGTATAGTTGAAGAACGGTGTGAGAATGAAGTGGCTCACCTTTGGTGATGCGTTGATCGCAAGAATCTGGTTGACTCCAAGCCGCTCGTCAAGATTCAACGTGCTATCCGCCTGAAGAAGTTTGTTGCGCTGGTTGAGAAACGTCCCGCTATAGGTGAACCCGATAAGTTCGTACCACGTTGTTCCACTGCTCTTGCCGAACCGGAAGGGAAAGCTCTGCGCGCGGTTAAAGTTAAAACTCGGCAACAACTCGCGTATTTCCCCCGACTGAAGATTCTGATCGCGGCGTACGTTGAGCGTCATACTGTTCGGTGTTCCCTCCCACGATTTTGTCAGCGTCGCATTCGAAACGATGTTCTGCCTGAGAAGATCAGAGAGTGTGTTGCTGGTTTTTTGGTAATACGATCCGCTGGTGAACGTCAGGTCCACAATCAACCGCGTTGTCGGATTGAACTCTTGGTTGTGGTTGAAGCGCAGGTTGAATAGATTCTCGGCGCTGTAACCCGGGTCTCCCTCTTCACCCTCGACCGAATACGCATACGAACCACTGAGCCCGCCGTTGAAGTTGTATCGAGACACGTAGCGAAAATCCGAATACAACACCCAGCTCCCTTTTGAGTACCCATCCCCCTTGATGCTCCAATCCGTGTATTCACTCATTGCCCAGTAGTAACCCAGATGCAGAAGGTAACGGCCGCGGTCGCTTTCGCCGTACGCGGGCATGATGATGCCCGAGCGTCTCCCCTTTTGGTCCGGGAACACGCCAAACGGCAAAGCGAATACAGGAACATCGGAGACGTACAGGTACAACGGCCGCGCAACAATCTTGTCTTTCACCTGGATTTTCATTTCGGGGCTGCCGAAATAATAATGCGGGTGGTCGAGTTCACACGTCGTGTATTTTCCATCGGCAATGTACAGCACATCATCTTCAACTTTCTTGATGCGTTCGCCGTGATAGTAGCCCTTCTCGATCTCTGTTTCGCCGAGATTGATCTTTCCCTTTTTGGTTTTGAAGTTGTAGGTAATGTCGGAGCCGTCGTATTTTTCGCTGCCGTCAATCATTTCGGGCCGGCCGCGAAAACCACTGCCTGATGTATCGGAAGTGTCGGGCACACCGCGGGCATAGAGCATCGAGTTGTTCCAGTTGATGTCAATCTTCTCTGCATCGAGCCCAAGCTCCTTGTACCGGATCGTACTGCTCCCGTGCATGTACATGGTTTTGGATTTCAGGGAATACACAACGGAATCAGTGGCGGAGTAGGTAACAACCGAATCAATACCCGAAGGCGAAGCGACCGAGTCGGCTGCGGGTTGCGCAAGCGAATCTGCAGAATCCTGAGCATAGACGGGATGGAACGTCACGAGGAGACAGGCGGATGCAATGACAAGTAATCGGATCATCCGATAGGTTCAGAGGATATGGCGTTCTCTGGATACAGGCAAATGCTCATGAATGTTGCAGAGAAGCTACGGAAGGCGCGGGAAAAGCACAACCAGAGGCTGTTATTGACTTTCACAGGGAAGAGCGGCTCATTTTACCAATGCAGATTCCCCTTACAATGGAAAACACACCAATTAGGTTACCGTATTTCTCTCTTATACTTCTTGCGTTCGCGCTCTCATGCAATACAACGGAGCCACTTGAACCTCCCCCGGCACATATTTCCACAATTGAAGTGACGCGGGAGGATGTAGGCGTTACCGAGTTGTGGATAAGAATCCGCTTTCTAGACGCCAATCCCTCCCGCCAGTTTCAACTCTTTAAGAATGACTCCCTTTTCCTCTCGGCAACAATCACATCGGCAGATACCGTCCTGCATGACGAGTACTGCGCGGCAAACCGCTCGTACCGGTACCGCGCGTTTCGCATTTCAGAAGGATCCATTGTTGACTCCAGCGAAGTTTCCACCATTGCCACGCTTGACTCATCAAGCAGTGCGTGGACTGGCGTAATTGACACCTTAGGTGACGGCAACGCCAGTATGCTATACGATGTTGTCATTGTGAACGATACGATGGTCTTTGCCGTGGGAGAGATATACTTGCGCGATTCGACGGGTTTCTCCGATCGCTACAACGTTGCGAGATGGGACGGAAGTGATTGGAGCATATTGCGCCTTGCCGAGAACAACCTTATCCCAGTATTCTTTTCCACAATTTCCTTCGGCGCAGAGGATATCTGGGTTGCAGGAAACGCTGTGTTCCGTTGGAACGGATTTCAGTGGACGTTGTTACCTGCCGGTCTGCCATTCAGCGTGAGGATTAACAAAATTTGGGGAAGCAATCCGACCAACCTCTATGCAGTCGCCGATGGAGGTAGAATATCCCGTTACAATGGTAGCTCATGGGAATCGCAATCGAGTCCCACGACAATGAATCTGTGTGGAATTCATGGCAGTTCACCAAGTGAAGTGTATGTGTCTGGAATAGAAACGGGTGGGTTGCGTTCGGAGATAGTTCAATATGGTGGGATTGGCTGGTCTCACACAATCAGCGGGTACTATCCTGGACTAGGCTTTGACACAACCCAGCTGTTTGAAACCCAATTATACGGAAACCTCGTTGGTCTATGGAATCCACGTCACGGGCGCGTAATTGTTGTCGGCGACCGGGTTTACGAGTTGTGCCACGGTAAATGGCGATTTCTACCTGGCATCGAGGACAACGGACTTAGCTATCCAATTTACTCACGCGGATATTTATTGGGTGTAAGTGGAAGCGACGTCAACGATTTCATTTTTGTGGGCGAACGCTCGACGATTCGCCATTATAACGGCATTCGAGAAAAACAGATTGGGATTTCATTTAGCTGGGGGAGCAATCTTCACCTTAGGGCGATTTCCGTTCGCGGCAACTTCGCTGTTGCCGTGGGACGCGTGGGGAGCAAAGCAGTTATCGTGAGGCTGTATAGATAACAACCGACCAATTCACAAACATGGAAGGTCTGCGATGAAAATTGCAATCCTCTTCTTGTTGTTAACCGCAAGTGTGAACCCCTGTATTGCTCTTAATAAGTCATTAGTTCGACGCGCCTGTAAGGAAATCTCTGGCTGGTGTTTCGCCACGTGACGTGGACTGTTTCTCCTTGAACTGTGATGCTCGCGCCAGATTCATCAACGCCAACTATCCCGGGCGAGAGTTGTATAGAAGGGTACCACACAATACCGCAGGTGGTATCCTGCGTAAAGGCATTACAAGAAATGGCTGAAAGCAAAAGAACCAAGGTTGCTCTCACAGGATCACTCCTCCAGGAATGAATCCACTATTATTTCACTAACCTTCTGTCTTCACATGTATTTCCCACCACTTCCGAACGAATTCAACGCCTTCATGTAGTTCGCCCGTTCAAAAGCGGCGGGATCGGCAACAGATCTGTGACTCATGCTTCCTTTCATTTGCCCGATAGAAACGTAATCATGTTCGAGCATCCACTGCCGCATCTCCTCCAGCACATGAGTAATCCGTGTCGGGCCATTCTTGAGAAGAGCCGAGCACATCATTGTTACATCAGCTCCGGCCATGATCATTTTGATGGCATCTTCAGCCGTGTGGATTCCTCCGGAAGCCGCGAGACTGAGCTTTTCACGACCGTGCAGAATGGCGATCCATCTCAGCGGCAGGCGGGATGCATCGGATGTACTTAACCGGACGCCGGGCTTCACCTCGAGGAGATCAAGATCAATGTCCGGTTGGTGGAACCTGTTAAACAGCACCAGTCCGTCGGCACCTCCAAGAGCAAGGCGATGGGCAACATTTGCCAGCGAAGTGAAGAAAGGGTTCATCTTCATCGCAACCGGAATACGAATGGACTCTTTCACCGCGTGGAGAATTTCCATGTAGCGGACTTCCACCAGTTCCGCCGTGAGATCCGGATCAGTCGGGATGTAGTAAACGTTGAGCTCCAGCGCGTCGGCTCCTGCTTGCTCGATCTTGCGAGCGTAGGAAATCCACCCTCCTGCTGTAATACCGTTCAAGCTGCCTATCACCGGAATCCCGAGCGTTTCCTTTGCCTTTCGTACCAATTCAACATACTCATCCGGACCGGCATTATACATGCCGATATCAGGGAAGTAGGTGAGTGACTCAGCAAAACTCTCCGTCCCGTATTCAAGGTAATGGTTGACCTCCGCAGTGTCATGCGCAATTTGTTCCTCAAAAAGGGAATACATGACAATCGCGGAAGCGCCCGCATCCTCAAGACGCTTCATGGAATCGATGGAATGAGAAAGAGGTCCCGCTGATGGAACGATCGGATTGCTCAACCGCATTCCCAGATATGTTGTTCGTAGGTCCATCAGGTCGCCTCCTGCCGTTGCGTGGAAGTTTGTGGGGCTGACGCCGTTGATCCATTTGTCTCATCTACCATCGAAGAGAGAAACTTCCAACGGTCGTTGATATCATCCTGGGCCTGACTCATGAGCCGGCGCGCGTCATCCGGCTTGCTCAAATGCAACATCTTGAACCGCGCTTCCATTGAGGCGAAGTCCTGAAATGGGATCCGCGGCGGTTTGGAGTCGAGCCTGAGCGGGTTCTTTCCCTGGGTCGCAGGGTTATAGCGATACAGCGGCCAGTGACCGCTCTCGACAGCCGATTTGTGGTGGCTCATGCCACGCGCCATCGTGATGCCGTGCGCAATACAGTGGCTGTAGGCAATGATGATCGACGGTCCGTCGTATGCTTCTGCTTCAAGAAATGCCCGCACCGTTTGAGTGTCATTCTGTCCCATGGCGACTTGCGCGACATACACATTGCGGTACGTCATGGCTAACAAACCAAGGTCCTTCTTGCGCGTGGGTTTGCCTCCGGCGGCGAATTTTGCAACAGCCGATCGCGGGGTGGACTTGGACATTTGTCCTCCCGTATTCGAGTACACCTCGGTATCAAGAACAAGGATGTTGACATTGCGACCTGATGCCAGAACGTGGTCCAGTCCTCCGAATCCAATATCATACGCCCACCCGTCACCGCCGACAATCCAGACACTCTTCTTGACAAGGTAGTCTGCAAGAGTCAGAAGCTCCCTGCTTTCGGGAGAAGGATCAGCACGAAGGACGTGTTTGAGTTTCTCAACGCGCAGGCGCTGCTCATAAATATCAGATTCGGAATTCTGGGGAGCGTTCAGGATTTCATAAATCAAGGGATTTCCGATTA
>CAZJYO010000001.1:2773-16842 GCA_964550275.1 uncultured Chitinophagales bacterium | reverse complement strand
ATTAGTCCGGAGAATGATTGTGCGAGGGTTCTTGCCATTCCCGTGTGCTTGTCGATAGTGAGTCGCATCCCGAGGCCGAATTCAGCATTATCTTCAAAGAGAGAATTGGACCATGCCGGCCCGCGCCCATCACTGTTGGTTGACCAGGGCGTTGTTGGCAGGTTACCGCCGTAGATGGAAGAACATCCAGTGGCATTCGCCACTATCATGCGGTCGCCGAACAACTGCGTTGCGAGCTTGAGGTACGGTGTTTCCCCGCATCCCGCGCATGCGCCGGAGTACTCAAACAGCGGCTGGAGAAACTGCGAGCCCTTGACTGAGTCGAGCGCAACAGAGCGTCTGTCAACTTCCGGAAGCGAGAGGAAAAATGCGTAGTTGTCACGTTCCTGTTCGCGCAGTGGCTGTTGGGGCATCATATTGATGGCCTTCAGCCGGGTTTCTGATTTGTTCTTCGCTGGACATACTTCAACGCAGATTCCGCATCCGGTGCAATCTTCGGGGGCAACCTGAAGAAGATAGCGCAGACCTTTATACTCCGATCCCCTGTATGGTGTGTGTTTGAAACCCGCTGGAGCGTCCGTAACGGATGACTCCTCCACTACTTTCACCCGGATGGTGGCATGCGGACACACCAGTGCGCACTTGTTGCATTGAATGCAGACGTTCTCATCCCACACGGGGATTTCCAACGCGATGTTTCGCTTTTCCCATTGGGCAGAACCGGTGGGGAAGGTACCATCGCATGGCAAGGCGCTGACGGGAAGGCTGTCTCCATCCCCGGAAATAATCTTTGCGGTGACAGACCGAACGAACTCCGGCGCTTGATCATCAGACGGTACCGGTTTTGCGTCCGGTTCTCCCGCACCGGCGGGAATGTGAACTTCTACGAGGTTCTCGAGTGTACGGTCAACGGCGGCGAGGTTCTGGTTCACCACAAGTTCGCCTTTCTTGCCGTACGTCTTCCGGATGGAATTCTTGATTGCCGCCAAGGCGTCTTCACGCGGAAGAACACCCGAGATGGCAAAGAAGCATGTTTGCATAATCGTGTTGACGCGCCCGCCCATACCGGCATCCTGGGCAACCTTGTAGCCATCAATGACGTGAACGTGGATCCTCTTCCGGATAATCTGTTCACGGAGATTGTAGGGAAGGTACTGCCAGACTTTTTCCGCGGGATACATGCTGTTGAGGAGCAGCGTGGCACCTTCGCGGGCCTGTGCAAGGACATCAAATTTTTCCAACAACGACCACTGATGGCACGCGACGAAGTCCGCGCGGGAAATCAAATACGCCGAGTGTATGGGACGGGGACCGAACCGGAGGTGGGAAACCGTTGTTGACCCGGCCTTCTTGGAATCGTAAACAAAGTATCCCTGGGCGAAGTGTTCTGTTTCTTCTCCGATGATTTTGATTGAGTTCTTGTTGGCCCCGACGGTGCCATCCGACCCGAGTCCGAAGAACAGTGCTTGAAATACCTCACGATCTTCGGTGGTGAACGAAGGGTCGTAGGGGAGACTGGAGTGTGTGACGTCATCATTGATGCCAACCGTAAAGTGGTTTCTTGGAGCATTGCTTTTCAACTCATCCAAAACCGACTTTACCATTGCCGGTGTGAACTCCTTCGAGGAAAGCCCGAACCGGCCGCCGATGACCTTGGGCGTTGCACGGTTGTGTGCCGTCTCAGCGAGCGCAGTCACAACATCCAAATAGAGTGGTTCGCCGGATGACCCCGGTTCCTTCGTGCGGTCCAACACGGCAATGGACGTTACTGTTGGTGGAATCACCTTCGTAAACTCAGCTGCATGGAAGGGTCTGAAGAGCCGGACTTTCAGCAGTCCGACTTTTTCTCCCTGTGCAACCAGGTGATCGACTGTCTCTTGCGCTGTTTCAGCTCCGGAACCCATCATAATGAGGATCCGGTCTGCTTCCGGCGAGCCATGGTATTCGTACAGGCGGTATTGTCGTCCGGTAATGCGGGCGAACTCGTGCATATATTTTTGCACTATTGCCGGGAAGGCATGATAGAACGGATTCACGGCCTCGCGTGCCTGGAAAAAGACGTCGGGGTTTTGCGCGGAGCCGCGTAGCACCGGATGGTCAGGGGAAAGTGCTCGCCGCCTGTGCTCGTGGATGAACTTCGGAACGATCATTGCTCTGAGATCGTCTTCGTTGAGTTGTTCGATTTTGGATATCTCATGTGAAGTCCGGAAGCCGTCAAAGAAGTGAAGCACCGGAATGCGCCCCTCCAGTGTAGCGGCTTGGGCTATAAGGGCAAAGTCCATCACTTCCTGGACCGAATTTGAGGAGAGCATGGCGAAGCCGGTCGAGCGCGCCGCCATCACATCACTGTGATCTCCGAATATCGAGAGAGCATGTGTGGCGACCGAGCGTGCGGCAACGTGAAAGACGGTCGCGTTCAGTTCCCCGGCAATCTTGAACATGTTCGGGATCATCAGCAAGAGTCCCTGTGACGCTGTGAACGTTGTCGCGAGTGCGCCTGTCTGAAGCGCGCCGTGCACAGCTCCGGCGGCTCCTCCTTCGCTTTGCATTTCTGTTACTTCGGGGACCGTTCCCCACAGGTTTGGTCTGCCCAATGCGGACCATTCATCGGCGAGCTCGCCCATGTTCGATGATGGGGTGATGGGATAAATGGCGATCACTTCATTGAGCTTGTGCGCGATATATGCAGCCGCCTCATTCCCGTCTATGGTTACGTGTGGTCGTCGCTTCGTGTTCATGCTGGTCTTTCGTATGGGAGGAAAGTCTCGTAATGCCGGTTTGGGAGAAATCATGAAACGGATTCCGGAGATTCCCGCGGCACCGTTCGCACCCAGCAACCGAAGTTCTTTAATTCCTCCATTCTACACGACCAAACAAGTTCACCGTTCCACAGGGTCATGTCCGGACAGCCATCGCACATGTTCTGCAAGCCGTTCTCCAGAAAGTCCACCGGTTGGATAATCATCACGGATTGAAAATGTACGCCCTTTGTCAGCCGGAGCGGGTTTGTCAGGATTGATTTCAGATAGTGAGACAGGGTTGAGCGGACCCCGCGGTCAATCAGGGCGAATGTCATCATGGATCTTCCCATCCTCGTTAACCGGGGGTGGGCATATGCAAGGTAGCGGCCTCGCGCAAGGTGGTGGACTGTTTGGATTGCCTCAATAAATTTTGCTCCCACGTAGCCGTGTACTTTCTCCGTTGTGCCGATGCGCCCCGTGAGCAACCACTTGAATGAATCGGGTTTTTCGGTTCCGTTGAGATATGCGCATGGCATGAACGCCGGCTCACGTTTCCGCAATTCATCCACAACGTCCGTTGATTTCAGGTCCACTTTTCGTTTTCCTGACTCCGCGTAAGCGAGCGACTGCATGTCGATTTTTTTTCCCCCGGCATACCAATCAAAGGGGAGTTGCGGAACAGCGGCACGAAAGAGGATAAAGACCATGACATGAACGATGTCAATGTGTTGTCCGGCCCACTCAAGCAAGTCCGGTGTGTACTGGAGAGTATCTTCATAGACAGTGGAGTTAAATGCGCAGGAGATTCCCCCGACCTCTGCAAGCATTTCGGCGTACTCCAACCGGAGAGCGTTAAGCTCGATTTCATTCTTTCCCTTCCATTGCGGCCGGCCTTGTTTGCTGTCGATGTGAAAGGTGAACCCGGTAACGCCCGCCCGCTTTAACTCGATCAACAACTCCCGTGTAAGCATGCCGCCGTTTGTATTCACGATGGGTTTCAGTCCCTTCCGGGCAATCATGTTGACAATGTCAACGATGTGCGGATGCATCAGCGGATCACCCCCCGCGATGGAAATCCCGTCCGCATTACGAAGGCGTATAAAGGCCTCGACTTCCCGCGTAACTGCCTCAAGGCTCTTGTTGCTGTTGCGAACATTTTCACGGTAGCATCCGTCGCAGGCAAGGTTGCAGACAGAGGTCGGTTCGAGCCACGAAATGGCATTGTCAGGGAGCGTCCACGGGAGGCGGTAGAGGGTGCGGTGGTCAAGGTTGTTCACATGTCCTCCGTTGATTCGTGAGTGCAAGGTCGATTGTATGTCCAAATGACTTCGCACGAGTTGGCAATGTGTTCTGCAATCTCGTACAGGCGACGGATATCGACCGGCTCAACATCGATCTCTGCCGGCGGACGGGCCACCGTGTGAATCTGAACGCGATCCGGCTGGATTCTCTCAAGCATGTGCCGCATCCGGCGGGCTTCCTCATCAGAATCATTCATCCCCCTTACGAACAGGATCTCCACCCACAGTTGACCGGAATACTCCTGGCGAAACTGCACGAGCCCGTCAAGGACACGCCCAAGATTGAGTTGCCTGTGAGGCCGGTTCACCCGATGAAAAACATCCCATGAAACTGCATCCAACGAAGGGATGACGAGGTCTGCCTCCAAGAGGTCTTGGCGCGTAGAACGATCGAACAACAACACGCCGCTGGTCAATACGGCGACGGGCGTTGTGGTTTGCTGTTTGACGGCGCGAATGATAGTGCCAAGGCCGCTGTGAAGTGTCGGCTCCCCGGACCCTGAAATCGTAATGAACTTGAGGCCATCCTCGTCGTTCGCGACGCGGACGACTTCCTTGATGACATCGGCGGGAGGTGTGTACTCTCTGCGCGTGAGAGTGAGCGTCCGCGTTCTGCCGAGTTCACAGTACACACAGTTTAAGGGGCACGCCTTTGTTCGGAGGACGTCAACACCAAGAGAACGGCCAAGTCGCCTCGACGGGACAGGGCCGTATGTGTACACCCGTGTCCCGTTGCCGCCAACATGCGCCAGCTCGCCAACAGGGTCGCGGGAAGTATGGTCAATCGTTGATTCCACTGGTAATCGTCGGTTGAACTTCTATGGCCGAGTGAATGGAGTTTGAAATAAGACACTGCCTGTGGGAGTCCTGCAAGATGGTGCGAATGAGATCTTCAGTGCAGGAATCGGATATGGTAACCCTCGGCATCAGAACAATGCGGCTGATGCGGTAGGCACCGTCGACAAACTCAAGCGTACCCGTTGCCGTGCTGGAATACGAGAGAATGGGAATGCCCTTGCGCGAGGCGAGTGCCATGAATGTCGTCATGAAGCAGGCCTCTACTGCTTCGACGAACAAATCCTCGGGTGTCCATTTTCCGCGCTCCCCTTTGAACTCCGGCGGACTTGAGATTTCGATTCCAACCTTCCCCTCGGAATCTGCACGGCCGGTCCTTCCTGCGAGCCACTCCAGCTTGGTCGTATAGAAAAAAGTCTTGTGTCGCACAGGGTGCGGGGCTTCTGCTGTAGTCATGACATTTCTCTCAACTGTGATGGTAAGTATGTTTTCTTGCAATGGCTGTGGCATGATGATCGAGTGCGTCAAGGAGCATTTCTCCAGCGGTAATCCCTGCTACGAGTCCCAGACCGAGCAGAAACCCGTCAATACAATTCTGCATAATGACGAACCCCGCCAGGGACTCGGTCTGTTGGATTGCCATGATCGTCATGGTCAAGAAACCCAAAATTAAGGCGTATCCGGATGCAACGACGATGGTCTTGAGTTGCCGGGAGAGAGAAAACCGCTTTTCAAACAAGTACACAAGAAGCAACGCCGGCGTGTTGACGCCGAATGACCAAATCAACCCTGCGGTCTCGTTCGTCCAATGTGTCGTTGTCATGAATTGCACGGCGCTCATGATCACCGATGCCGTTATGGCTTCGCTGACCCCCCGGAGATGGTAAAACGCGAACATGAGTGCGCCGCTTATTCCGAAGGAAACGAATAGAAACCCGGGGTCTGAAAACATGAAGATAGTTCCACCGTATCGGATGAGTCCGGCCAGCATTGCGCCGAGCGCTCCCATGAGCGTGAGGAAAAACAGCTTTGCCAGTTGTTCCATTCGTCGCGTCATGGCTTCCTCCTTCCTGATTGCTCCTAGATGTAATGGTGTCGTTGTGCGTACAGCTCAAGCTCTGTGCGGAATTTCGGGTGCGCAATGCCGATCAAGAGTTTTGCGCGATCGCGGACGGTGCGCCCGTGCAGGTTGACAACACCGTATTCCGTTGCGACAAAATGCACGTCACCACGCGAGGTGGTCACTCCTGCCCCATCGAAGAGTCGGGCACTGATGCGGGAAACGGTCCCGTCTTTCGCCGTCGAGGGAAGTGCAATAATGGCCTTGCCGCCCGGGGAGCGAGCCGCCCCGCGAATAAAGTCAACCTGGCCTCCGAACCCGCTGAAGAACCTTTCTCCTATGGAGTCAGCGCAGACCTGCCCTGTGATGTCTACCTGCAAAGCCGAGTTGATGGCAACCATCCTGGTGTTGCGCGCGATGGTGTACGGATCATTCGTGAACTGTGTGGGCCGGAATTCCATCAACGGGTTATTATCCACGAAGTCAAAGAGTTCATGACTCCCGAGAACAAATGAGGTCACGATCTTTCCGGGGAGAAGAGTCTTCACACGGTTGTTGATTGCCCCTGACTTGACAAGGGGAATAATGCCATCCGAGACCATTTCGGAGTGAATGCCCAAGTCCTTACGGTCGGCAAGAAACTTCAGAACCGCATCGGGTATCCGCCCGATGCCAAGTTGCAGAGTGGAACCGTCCTCAATCAGGGAGGCAACATGGCCCCCGATCAATTTGTACACTTCTGTATCCTCCGGCGCTTCGCCGTGCCCCCGTTGGGGTAACTCCCGTAACGGCGCATCAACCTCAACACAGTAATCGATCTTGTCAATGTGAATAAAGCTGTCACCCAGCGTCCTCGGCATATTCGGGTTCACCTGGGCGATGACAATCCCTGCAGTATCCGTTGCGGCGCGTGTGCACTCCACGCCGACTCCGAAACTGCAGTAGCCGTGCTCGTCAGGCGGGGATACCTGAATCATTGCAACGTCAATCGGGTACACATTCCGGTAAAAGAGATCCGGGATTTCCGAGAGAAACACCGGAGTAAAGTCTGCCCGTCCATCGGATACTGCTTCGCGCACATTCTTTCCGATGAAGAACGCGTTGTGGCGGAAGTGACCTCGCATGTCAGGTCGAACGTATGACGCCTCGCCGACTCCCATCAAGTGGCAAACTTCGACGTCATACAGTTCCTGAGATCGATCGACCATTGCATCAACGAGAACTTCGGGAACTGCGCACCCCGGGTGGATGTACACACGATCACCCGAACGGATGACGGAAACAGCCTCAGCGGCCGCGACGAACTTGCGTTCGAATTTCTTCTTCATGGCGGGCGATACAGACTTGTAGTGCATTGCTCCTCTCAAAAATATGGCTTTGGGGACGATTCCTGAATAAGTACAGGTCAAGATACATGCCACAGAAAAGCGCCGTATCAGCGTCGCTTTTCAGGATTTTCCGTGGGAATTGCTGGTTTGTTCCAATCGCTGAGAAAGGTATTGTCAGGACTGAAAAACCGAACCCGGGGCTGAGGTTACCCGAATTCTGACTAGGTTGGCTAGTTTGAGCTCCCGTTACTGAGGGTGAACTTGAATGGAATCGACACCCAGACTTTTACGGGACCGCGATTATTCACCGCCGGAGTAAAGAGGAACCGCATTGCGGCCCGCACTGCCGATGAATCGAAAACATCACTGGTGGATCGTATCACGATAGCCTTCAGGGGTTTTCCCTCCTTGTCAACAAGGATCTTTACCCATACTTTGCCTTCCAATCCGGCGCGTAACGCTAATTCGGGGTAATCGGGCACTTCTTGCTTGATAATCATAGGGTTCTTCTCGACCGGAATGAACACGTCCATCCCGGGGTCTTCTTCTTCGATAGCAATATCTTGGGTGACTTGGAATTCAGCTCCTTGACCAAGATCTTCGAGAGCGGGTGACGGTGTACTGCTCAATTCTTGCTGGGTTGCAATCGTATTCTCCGGGCTTACTTCCAGGTCGGGAACTGGTACAGGGACCCCGATGCTTGGTTTGATTGCGGATTGAATTCCAATCGCTGGAGGAGGAGCCGCTGATATGGAAGGCGGAGGGCCAAGGTCACTATACTTCATGATTTTCACCGCCACAACAGGGATGTCGTCACTATCGCGACCAAATTTCTCCCGGGCATAGTAAGCGCTGACGATGAACAAATGAATGGCCGTGGAAATCGTCAGTCCAATGGTAAAATTGCGGTGGAGAAACCGTTTTATTTCGGAGCGGCCATAACCGGAGGTGGTCTGGGGTGTTCCGTCAACAGAGGCCAAGCGGTCCATGAAGAGCATTTCAATTCTCCTGTACGCCTTTGCGAATAATAGGACAATTGATGTGCCAGAAGGGAACACCCGCTTTCAACACGTTGAAGCCGGTTCCCGGCCTGCGATTCCAGAAAATGGGAAGAGGTTGAGGGGAGGTGAATCTGGTTGCTGGTGGCAAGGCACCTATCGACGGTTCTTGTCGGTGGGGGTCTTCTCCGTGTGTGAGGAAGCAATAGTATGAAGGCGCTGTTGTCGCTCTATTCTCCGGATCAACAAATACAGTGAAACAGCGAGGATGGTAATGATGAAGGTTGCAATGCCCAACCCCGTACGGCGGAAGGAATACTCATCGATGGCGTTGGTTGCTTCGTGGTGTACAGAGGTTGTCGTGCTCAACCCCTTGTTGATCACCTCTGAAAATTTTTGGATATCAAACGAATGGACAGCCGTTCGTGACTGAAGCCGCGCCTGCCGCGCTTCGCGTAGCTTGAATTTCGCCTCGCTCATTTCCATCCCTTTTTGTTCCGCCTCATCGACAAGCGAGCGAGCCAACACCTCTCCCGATTCTAAACTATCCGTCAACAGGCGCATGGTGTACGCGACCTGGAAGCCCTTCGATGCATCTCCTTCTCCATGGCACTGGCTGCACACGGCCTCTGGTGTCGTACCCAGGAGTTCGTTCGTCGCCGCAATGATATCATGGTTACCATGACACGTTTCGCATTCAGGGAGTTGCAACTCGGCGAATGCTTGCTGATGGGCGCTTGCGGAGAATAAATCTGCGTTCAGTGCGTGGCATGTTCCACAAACTTTGGAAATGGACTCTACGCCTGGCGGAATCGCGCCATGGTTGCCGTGACAATTATTGCACGCAGGCGCGCCTAAATCGTGCTTGCCAAGCAGGGCTTTACCGTGAACACTCTTTGCATATTTCTCAAATTGATCTGACGGGATGTTGTAACTTCTCATGTACTCGGCGTCGCTGTGGCATCTGCTACATGTTGCAGGTATGTTGGTCGCATACACGTTCGATTTGAGATCCTTTGCCGACCGAATATCGTGGCTTCCATGACAGCTCGCGCATTCTGCGGTTTTTGCATCACCCTTTGCGTTGAGGATTCCATGTTTGCTTGTTCGGTATTTCTCCAGCTGATCAACAGGCATCGAAGGATTATACGCCCCCATGAACGATGCGTTCGCATGGCAGGTTGCGCATGTCTGTACAACGTTGAGGGGATGGACGGGAGACGTCAGGTTTTTCGTGGACACAATCCCGTGTGCATTGTGACATGTTGTACACTGCGCGATATGGTCTTTTCCATTCAACCCGAGCTTCCCGTGGGCACTCGATTGAAGCATTGCCCATTGATTTGTCGGTAACGATGAGCCGAAAGACTTCATCCTCTCGCCGTCGGAATGGCACGTCGCGCAGATCTTGGAGATGGTATCCCCATGCGGCACACCGAGGAATCCCTTCGAGGTATCCATCGCAACGGCCATGTCTTCCGACGTACCGTTGCCACCGTGACAGTCGGAACACCCGATGCCTTTTGCGTAGTGGACATCCTTCTTGAATCTTATCGAAGGCTTGTCGGCCAGCGCCGAATGACAAGTGTAGCATTTGTCAGCGGCGAACGAAATCGCATGGAGGAAAATAAAGCAAACGCAGATGGCCAGAGGCATTCCAACGACAGGGTGCACAAGGTGGGGCCTTGAAGAGTTTCGGAGGCTATGTTCAACAGACCTTCCCCGACAGGACCTGCCTTGCCTGGCCCGACGGTTGTTTTCGCGCGCGTGTTTCATAGCAGCCACCCGAGGATAGTCATGACAATAACGTAGCCGACAATGAACAACCCAACATAGTTCAGTGTGCGGTTTTTCTCTCCGCGTGAACTCCACTTGTCCCAAAATGGGACGAGTGTCCATAACAAGAATGCAACCCCGAACAAGATAATCCCCAGCGTCTCGCCCTCAATGAAGAAAATGTGCGCTGGAATGAACTTGAGAGTCTGAAACATGAAAAGGAAATACCATTCGGGCAAAATCCCCGCAGGCGCGGGGGCGAAGGGGTCTGCCTTCTTTCCCAGCTCCCAGGGAAAAAAAACCGCGAGTATTGCCAGCACATTCAGCACGATGAGCCACAACAGCAAGTCGCGCAAAAGAAAATTCGGGAAGAACGGCATGGTCTTCTTCTCGGCTTCGTTTGCGAGGTGCATCGGTGCGCTCATCCCCTGGCGTTGCACAAGCACGAGATGAACGCCAAGGAGTACCGTGAAGATGCCCGGCATGACTGCGACGTGAAACCCGAAGAAACGCGCAAGGGTGGCTCCGGTTACTTCCTCCCCGCCCCGCAAGAAAATCAACAGGGGTTTCCCGATGAAGGGTACAACGCCTGCGATGTCCGTTCCAACTTTTGTTGCGAAGAAGGCGAGCTCGTTCCATGGCAGCAAGTATCCGCTGAAACCAAATCCTAATCCAAGAAACAACATCAGCATTCCTGTCAACCATGTAATTTCGCGCGGCTTGCGATAGGATTTCTCAAAGAATACGCTGAACATATGAATGACGGCCGCAAGAATAAAAAGGTTTGCCGCCCAGCTATGAATCGACCGGATAAGCCAGCCGAAGGGGACTTTCGACATGATGAATTGAATACTCTCGAATGCAAGTTGCTCACTGCCCTTGTAATAAAGCAACAAGAGAATCCCCGTGATGACCTGGACGATGAAGAGAAACAAAGCCACGCCCCCGAAGTAATACCAAACCGAGTGGCGGTGCACAGGGACGTACTTTTTTCCCATGAAGGTGACCAGCTCGTTGAGTTGTGCGCGTTCGTCAACCCATGCGTAGAGCTTTTTCCAGAAGTTCTTCATGACTTCTTCGAAATGAGAACCTCCTCTCCCTGCACAATGACCCGGTACTCATCGAGCGGACGGGGCGGCGGACCGGAGATGTTGCGTCCGTTAAAATCATACCTGCCGTTGTGGCACGCGCACCAGATCACACCATCCTCTTTCTTGTATTGCACAGTGCAATCAAGGTGGGTGCATGTCGCGTCGAACGCACGTAAATCGCCGTCGGCCGTGCGCACAAGAAGCACGGGCCTGCTCCCAAAGCGGACAATGGTGCCGCTATCCTTCGCGATGTCCGCCAGTTTTCCGGCTTTAACACTTGTCACTTCCACTTCGGCTTGTCGCGGCGGTTTCAAATACGCGAACAGGGGATACAGCACCGACGCCACCCATGCAATGACTCCGCCGCCCAAGACATACTTGAGAAAATCGCGTTTTCCTTCCTGAACCGGGCCGCTCGAAGCGTCGATCATGAGACCTGATCCCTCATTGTTGATTGTGACAATCGCTGCAATTCGTCTCTTTCCACGCATCGCCGATATCAACGGGATGCTTGTACTCAACGCCGCCAAGCGAAATGCGTAATGTGTCGCGCTCGAATTGTTGCGCGAGAATGGTGTGGCACGTATTGCAGTCTTTCGACAATACCCTCCCGTCGTCCGACACATGCTTGCCATCATGACAACGGAAGCAACCGGGGTCGTACATGTGGCCGATGTTGTCGGGATATTTTTTCCAGCTCACTCGCATTTCCGGGAAGTAACTGCGGCTGTATATCTTCTGTGTCTCCACAATTGCGCGCTCAATATCTGCCTGCCTTGATGCCACGAGCTCCGGGTAATTGGTTTTGTAGTACTCCTCGATGATCATGCGGATACTGTCTTGAGCGCCTTTCTTTGTGGCATAGGGAGTTTCGAGAGCGCCGACGGTTGTCGCTTTCACATTCGGCAACGTGGGGTCGATCCATCCCAACGACATAATGTGATTCACCGAGCGCGCGCCTGGATGATAGATATGTGACGGCCGGTTGTGGCAATCAATACAATCCATTTTCCGCGTCCGTGCAGTCTTGAGCGACTCCTCACTCACGTCAATGTCCTTGTTGCGGAAGATCGTCTCTTTTCCGTCGGCAGTTCGTGACCGGACCCAGGGGATGACCTGACGTTGAGAATCAAGGACGGCATAGGTCACCTCATGAGCGATGTTCATGTGCCAGTGAATGCCTGAGGTGGGCCCCGCTTCGATATTGCCGCCGCCGATTTTCATGAGCAGGTTGAGGGTCCACTTCGTGTTCTGCTCGTCGCCAACGTAGTACGTATTGATATGTTGCTTCTCGCTGAAGAAATGTTTGGGCCAATGACATTGCTCGCACGTCTCTTGCGCTGGTCGCAAGTTTTCAATTGGCGTCGGAATCGGGCGGGGGAACTTGTTGAATGTTGTCGCGTACACTTGGTACGCTCCCGAAAATTTTGACCGCACAAACCAGGCGGCGCCGGGTCCAATGTGACACTGTACGCACCCCACGCGCGCATGAGGTGAGTATTGATACGCCGTAAACTCAGGCTCCATGACCTCATGACACGTCGCTCCGCAAAACTCGTCAGAGTCCGTGTGTTCGTATGCCTTGAAACTTCCGAAAGCGGAAAATAACAAGAGCAGAATCGTCCCAACGGAGAAAAGGATAAACGCCCGACGATGGCTCGGCTTGTTCATATCTATCTGAGGCAGATGCAAGCCGTGCGGTTGGCCCAATCTCTCCAGTCGATGTTCGCGCATGATTCCAACGATGGCGATGGCGATACCGGTTATCATAATCGTTGGGAGAACGACAAAGGCGATGATCCCCATGTAGGGTTTGGGGCTTCCCGTCATGGTTTCGAGCAAGATGAGAAAGAGAATTAGTCCGAAACTGACGCCAGCAATCGCCGCCCCGACAAGGGTGAGCATATTGTAGAATGACGACGGAAAGAGCTTCTTCATAAACCTCGTCTGCACCTAAGTGGCTGAAGATGGATTCGCATGCAAGGAACGTAGCACCAGGCGGTAAACAATCTGAAGATGAGAGCGAAAATGGCGAACGGCGTCAGCATTCAACGCTACGGTGGAACAACTGTCGTTGACCGCAAGTGACAACCGGCGTGCTGATTGTCCTCGAGCAAGGCGGCACTGGGCTCTCCGCATCTCGTTGAGAAGAGGAGCAAGTCCCGCCAACAGGGGGAATGGGAGGGTGGCGCATGATGCCTTCCCGATGTGGACGGGGGATTTGGCCTGGGGAATCATGCAAAAGAGCATTGCCCCAAAGCAGACTTTTGCCAGCGTCTCCCCACGAATGGTGATGGTAGTATGCACCGCTTGTGGGAAGAGACGCTTCATCAAGCTCTGCTGGATGTCAATGGTAAATTGACCGTGACGGTTGCACTATTTCTTGGCCGGCAGTTCGTGGGCAATCTTCTGCCACCGTTCGTCGAATTTGAACGGCTTGAATGTCGGGCTCTCCGGGTTGTGACACGTTTCGCAGAACTTCGCAGTCTTCTCGACAATCATCAATCCCGCCGCCTTTGACTTTTCCTTGTCCCCCTTGCTGTGGAGCATCTTATATGCTGATGCTGCGCCGTGACACGTTTCGCATGTAACGCCCTCTTCCTTCTTGAAGGTGGCCTCGACATTTTTTGCTTCACCGCCGCCGGTAACATGGCACTTCAAACACGCGGGGCTCTCGGAAGGAGGGCCCTTGATCCCCTTTTCCTTGGCAATCCGCTTGGCATCTTCACCGAGCAATGTTTGGAAGGCCTTAGCATGGCCGCTCTTTTCCCACACTGCGTATGACGTGCCTCCCTTTCCGGACTTGTGGCATGCTGCGCACAGCTTTGCGCCTGTGTACTTATTCTGGCCGGCCGCGACGGAAGTCAAAATGAGGATGGCCGGAAGAAACTGTAGGATGCGTGCTTTCATGGTGACTCCGGTTTTTCGTGTTTTGAAGAGTACAAGCATATAAACAAAGAATAATATTCAAAAAAAAGG
>CAZJYO010000001.1:0-2673 GCA_964550275.1 uncultured Chitinophagales bacterium | reverse complement strand
GGTAAACTACTTTTCCCGTTCAATGGATATTTCCTGTAATTTCAGTTCACGCCCTTGAAGAGAAAAAAGAAGATACAGGTTCCTGTTGTCCATTCTGTCCCCGATCACCAAACGTTTCTTGATCGTTCCGACCCCTTTTGCATCTACATGGACGCGTTCAATCGAACGGTCAACGACGTCGAAGCCGTTTCCCGTTCCGAACATCGGGACAAGTTTTGCCTCTGTCCTGAGTGTGACATCGACGAGCTTGTTTCGGCACGCGGGGGTGACGAATGAGATTTCGAATGCTGTCAGTCCGTTGATTTCATGGAAGAGACTTTTATCGTCGTCCCATGTTGAACGGACAATCCCCTCAAGAGGAATGGATCCGGCAATTACCGGCGATGGCTCCTGGAATTCGCTAACCACCGGTTTGTTCTGCACCGGGCTGGCGGGGTCATCGCTACAGCCGATGAGAAAAAGCGTGGCGGTGAGCAGTAATATGAATATGGCAGTGTGTCTCATGACAGGTTCCTTTCGTCCTGGGCGAAGGACGTTATTTGAAGAACGTCTGCCGCAATGCAACCAGACTTCTGAAGTAAAAGCACGACTCGTGCCAACAGGTCCGTTGAAAATATCAACGACACGGGAGAATTACCGATCTGCTTGGTCCCTGAGTTTTCAGATTTGGGAAGGCGAATTCCATAGATCGGGAATTATTGATCTGTTGGATGGTTGAGAGATGGCTATGCCGATACAGAGCGGCCCTGAGAAGGCTCAAACACTCGAAGGTACCGTGCAACAAACGCGAACACCATGAAACCGGCTGCAGCGAGGCCGAACGTTACGAAGAGTTCCTGCCATGATGGAAAATACAGGCGGGAGGGCCAGTACTCCATGCTCGTAATGGCAGTGTTTATTCGGTGCATAACAAAACCGAAGAGAACGAGCACCGAGGAGTAAAAAAGCCCCGACTTGCTCATCCTGATCTGTCTGCGTGTCAGCAGAAGAAACGGGATGACAACCCCAAGAACGATTTCCCCGAGAAACATCATGCTGTGATAGTCCAGAGTGAACGCGTTGGACAACGCGTCGCGGGAAATCAAGTCCTGGATGCGTACCGTGGCATACAAAGCAAGAACAACGACGACGATGCGGCCCATCTCGGAAAGTATGGGGAACTCGACTTCTTTTCCGAAGGCCCGTGAAGAGAAAAAAGACTCGACAATAGTCATGCATAAGCCCGCCGCGATACACGAGAGGAGGAAGAGAACGGGAAGAATTTCCGAATACCACAACGGATGCATCCTTCCCGGAATGATCAGGAAGAGTGAACCTAGAGACGATTGATGCAACGTGGACAGGATAACCCCGAGAATAACAAGGGGGATGGTTATCGTCCGGATGACCTTGAGTGCCCGGTGAAACTTGAGTCGTTCAAGAACCAGCGGACTGAATTCCAAGGCGAGAACAGTCGTGTAGAGCATGACGCACCACGCTACCTCGAACATAACGGACCTCGGGTTCCAATAAACAAGCGCGTGCCAGATGGCCCAAGGCCGCCCGAGATCCACCATGAGGCCGACAATGACCAGCAAGTACCCGAGGAATGCTGTCAGCACGGACGGACGGAGAATAGGTTTGAAGCGCTCAAGATTAAAGACGTACACCGTTGCCGCTATAATAAACCCTCCTGCGGCGAGCCCGACACCGACAAGGATGTCGAACCCCACCCAAAGTCCCCACGGAAATCTGTCTTCGAGGTGAGTGGTCGCACCCAATCCGTAGACGTATCGCTGAACAACTGCGATCAACCCCCCGGTGACGAGAACGGTTGCAACAAGCTTCCAAAATGTCGGCTTCAATGCTCCTATGAGTTTCAATGAACAGCTTCCTTCTTTCCTGTCTCGACGGCGAACCGCGCCACTTCAGTTCGTCGCGCTGTGATCCAGTGAATGCCATACAGCAAGACACCCGCGGCGATGGAATACTTGGGTATTTGGGAGAGCACCCTCCACGACAATTGCGGGATGGGTTCTTTAGGAATATTCACGGGAAGGCCGAGTTCCGCAAATGGAATGTTCGAGAGATACAGCACCGAAGTACCTCCGACTTCCTTGAGACCGTAGATGTAGTCAATGTACATTCCGGGGTTTTCCGTTATCCTCTTCCGTGCCTCGGCGATCAAATCTTCACGATCGCCGAACACCGTTGCTCCGAACTGACAAGCTTCTGCGCACGCAGTTTGTTCGCCCGCTGAAATTTTCTCAAAGCAGAGCTTGCATTTTTGCACGCGGGGAATGATACTGCTCCATTCATAGCGGGGAACCTCAAACGGGCAGGCCTGAACACAGTACCGGCATCCGATACACTTGGTTTCATCATAGACCACGGCGCCAATCCCGGTTTTGTTCAGGGCGCCGACGGGGCAAGCAGACGCACACGTTGGTTGAAGACAGTGCATGCACATGCGTCTGACGAACCCCTTGTCTCCGTCGAGTGTTTTCAGAACGGTATAGTGTGTTGCGGACAGTTCTGTGGACTCTTCAAGCGGCAGTCCATTAGTGACAGCACAACCCCGCCAGCACTCGCCACAGCCGACGCAGCGCGTTACATCAATCAGAAGTCCCTTGGGATTCATCACACTGACCTCGTGCTTCGGGATCGCGTTCTCCTCGAAGCTTGAACAACGGT